>JANOBN010000160.1:0-4922 GCA_031411675.1 Bacteroidota bacterium
CTGTAACAATTATTAAAGATGGGCTTGAAAGCCAGATACCTTTAGAAGAGGTAAAACCCGGTCAGCGGATACTTATCAGAAATGAAGAGCATATATGTGCAGATGCTGTTTTGTTGAAGGGAAATGCTTCCATTGATTACAGCTTTGTAACAGGGGAGTCGGAACCCGTTTCAAAAAAAGCAGGGGATATGCTGTATGCAGGCGGTAAGCAAATTGGCAGTACATTGTTGCTGGAAGTGGTTAAATCAGTTTCACAAAGCTATATTACTCAACTCTGGAACAATCCGGCATTTGATGTAAAAACAGATAAGAATATTTCCTTTGTGCATAAACTCAGTAAGTATTTTACCATAATTGTGTTGTTAATCTCTGCGATGGCTGCCTACTATTGGCTGATTGTTGATCCGTCCAAGGCTTTGAATGCTTTTACAGCACCCTTAATTGTTGCCTGTCCTTGTGCTTTGTTGTTGTCTGCTACTTTTTGTAATGGCAATGTAATCCGGATTCTTGCAAAAAACGGATTATATCTTAAAAATTCAGGTGTTACGGAGGCTATTGTTAAAACAGATGCAATAGTTTTTGATAAAACCGGAACATTAACAATTCAGGGAGATAACGAATTTAATTTTTATGGAGAACTTCTCATTGAGCAAGATAGGGTACTTATTAAAAGTGCAGTAGCGCACTCTTCACATCCTTACAGTAAAATGATTAAAAGGTATTTTCTTAACGACAGAATGGTTGAAGTGGAATCATTTATTGAATACCCGGGAAAGGGCATCGAATGTATAGCAGGTTCTTCAAATATAAAGGTTGGTTCTGCTGCATTCGTTAATAATACTGACGATAATTCATCTGGTGTTTATGTAAGTATCAATAATAAGGTACTGGGTTATTTTCTTGCGGTTCAGCAATACAGAAGAGGTCTGAATGATCTTATTACTTCACTTTCTAAGACCCATGAATTATATGTGGTTTCCGGCGATTCTGAAAAGGAAAAGAAAGCACTGTCGGCGATGTTTCCGGATTCGTCTAAGTTATATTTCAATCAAAGTCCCTATGATAAATTGACATTTATTGAAAAACTACAAACTCAAGGGAAAAAGGTAATGATGATTGGCGATGGGTTGAATGATGCCGGAGCACTGGTAAAAAGTAATGCCGGTGTGGCCATTAGTAATGAAATTAACAATTTTAACCCGGCCTGCGACGCAATTTTAAAAGGCAGTCAGCTGATAAATTTAAATCGAATGATTGACTTTAGCAGAGCCGGACATATGATCATCCTTGGAAGTTTTGTTTTATCGTTCATTTATAATGTAACCGGCTTGTGGTTTGCAATATCCGGATCTCTTCAGCCGGTAATAGCTGCCATTTTAATGCCTGTCAGCACCCTTACCATTATCCTTTTTACAACCGGTTTTTCAAGCCTGGCAGGTCGCTCATTAAAAACTGATATTAATCATATTTTTTCGTGACTATGATCATGATAAGAATCGGTTGCCAAACATAGATTTGCGGCAAAGAAAAAAGATATGTCCATATTAATCCTGTTAATATTTTGCAGTTTGCTTGTTGCTACAGGGTTTTTAATAGCTTTTTTATGGAGCGTAAAAAGTGGGCAGTTTGATGATGATTATACACCATCTGTGAGGATGCTGTTTGATGGAAAGCCAGAAACCGAAAATAAAGATAACTTATGACGATTGAAAAATTCAACTACGACAACCGGATAGTTAAAAATTTTGCGTTTGCAACTATCCTCTGGAGTGTAGTGGGAATGTTAGTTGGTTTGATAGCTGCATTACAGCTTACAAATCCGGATCTCAACATTTCCCCTTACGCAACATTTGGAAGGATAAGGCCTTTACATACCAATGCAGTAATTTTTGCTTTTGTAGGAAACGGGATTTTTATGGGTGTGTATTATTCACTCCAGCGACTCTTAAAAGCCAGAATGTTTAGTGATGTACTGAGTAAACTCCATTTCTGGGGTTGGCAGTTAATTATTGTTTGTGCTGCTTTAACTTTACCGTTGGGATATACAACCGGTAAAGAATATGCAGAGCTGGAATGGCCAATCGATATTATGATTGCTTTGGTTTGGGTAATATTTAGCATTAACCTTTTTGGAACAATTATTAAAAGAAGAGAACGACATCTCTATGTTGCTGTTTGGTTTTACATTGCCACGATAATTACCATTGCTGTTCTGCATATTGTGAACTCTATTGAGTTGCCGGTATCATTTCTTAAAAGTTACCCTGTTTATGCAGGTGTGCAGGATGCATTGGTACAATGGTGGTACGGACATAATGCAGTTGCATTCTTCCTCACAACTCCTTATCTGGGATTGATGTATTATTTTATTCCTAAAGCTGCTAATCGTCCTGTTTATTCCTATAAACTATCTATTATTCACTTCTGGGCATTGATTTTTTTATATATATGGGCCGGTCCTCATCATTTATTATATACTGCACTTCCTGATTGGGCACAATCTCTTGGAGTGGTCTTTTCAGTTATGCTTATTGCACCTTCCTGGGGAGGTATGATAAACGGCCTCCTTACATTAAGAGGTGCCTGGGATAAAGTAAGGGAAGACGTAGTACTGAAATTTATGGTGGTGGCTGTAACAGCTTATGGTATGTCCACTTTTGAAGGTCCACTTCTTTCATTAAAGAATGTAAATGCAATAAGCCATTATACCGACTGGATAGTAGGACATGCACACATAGGAGGTTTGGGCTGGAATGGTATGCTAACATTCGGTATTCTGTACTGGCTCATACCGCGTTTGTTTAACACGAAGTTGTTTTCTCAAAAACTTGCTAATGCACATTTCTGGATCGCTACCCTGGGTATTTTATTTTATGCTGTTCCATTGTATTGGGCAGGATTTACACAAAGTTTGATGTGGAAAGAATTTACCGCTGACGGTGTTTTACGTTATCCCAATTTCCTTGAAACAGTAGTACAGATTTTACCTATGTATAAGCTTCGTGTACTTGGTGGTTTATTATATTTCTCGGGAGCACTTTTAATGGTTTATAATCTGATAGCTACTGTAAAGTCCGGCAGCCTTGTTGCAGATGAAGCTGCAGAAGCACCGGCTCTGGAAAAATTTGCTCCGGCTGAAACAGGCGGACACTGGCACCGCTGGATTGAAAGACGTCCTGTTCAAATGCTTTTAGCCAGCCTTGTTGTTATATTAATTGGAGGAATGGTGGAAATTATTCCGATGTTAACCATTAAATCAAATATTCCAACAATAAGCAGCGTAAAGCCATATTCACCACTTGAATTACAGGGACGTGATATATATATTCGGGAAGGATGCTATACCTGTCATTCACAAATGATACGTCCGTTCAGAAGCGAGACGGAACGCTACGGTGAATATTCCAAAGCCGGAGAATTTGTTTATGACCATCCGTTTCAATGGGGTAGTAAACGTACCGGTCCTGATCTGGCACGTGAAGGTGGACGATATCCGAATGCATGGCATTATAATCATATGATTGATCCAACCATTATGAGTCCCGGTTCAATAATGCCTCCTTATGCTTTTATGGCCGAGAAGAAACTTGACATCTCTTCAACTCCCGCTAAAATTAATGGCATGAGAAAATTGGGTGTTCCTTATGCAGAAGGATATGAATTAAAAGCGAATGATGACCTAATCGCACAGGCCAATTCAATTACTGCCGACCTTTTAAAGTCAGGCGTAGCAGCACGTAACAACACTGAAATAATCGCCGTGATAGCATATCTGCAACGTTTAGGTGTCGATATAAAAGGTGGTAAAACAGCATCAAAATAAATAATATATATATAAAGTTATGTTTAAACAATATTTGAAAGGTATAGAAGGGATAACAAGTTATCCAATGTTTACATTAGTTGTTTTCTTTTTGTTTTTTGCGATTATCATAATTGCAATAGCCAGAACAAATAAAAAGCAACTGGATTATCTCAGTGAATTACCATTTAATGATGGAGAGAAATCTAATATCTGAAAAAACCTATAATTATGTTGAAAATCAGAAATAGCATATTACTATATTTTTTAGCCACCGGTTCGATTATGGCACAGTCAAATCCAACTGAAGTGCCCTCAAATCACGGTGTCGCACCGGAAATAATTATGAATGAAAACGCATGGATTTTTGGCTTTGCGCTGGTCATTATGATTATTGCGATTGTGGTGATGGCACGATCCATTAAAGTGTTATCTAAAGCTTTAATGGCGAAGGAAGGCATTGTAGAAAAGGCATACGATGAAGAAGCCGAAGTGTATAAAGAAACTGCATGGAATAAACTGATGCAATTACTTACAAAATCAGTTCCTGTTGCTCAGGAAGAAGATGTTATGTTACACCATAATTATGATGGCATCAGGGAATTAGATAACAAATTACCGCCATGGTGGCTTTATGGATTTTATGTTACTATTATTTTTGCATTTGTATATATATATTATTATCATCTTGCCGACAGCGGAATGCTAAGTGCAGCTGAATATAACGATCAGATGCGTATTGCCGAAGAGCAGCATCAGCAAAGAATTGCGACTTCAGCTAACTATGTTACCGAAGCAAGTGTGGTTCGATTAACTGATGATGCTTCAATTGCAGAAGGAAATAGCCTTTATCAAAAGAACTGTCTGGCTTGCCATGGTGATAAAGGTAAGGGATTGGTAGGTCCGAATATGACAGATCAATACTGGATTCATGGCGGAGATATAAAGGACATTTTCCGTACTATTACTAATGGTGTTCCTGCAAATGGAATGATTTCATGGAAATCGCAATTATCACCAAAACAAATTCAGCAATTGTCGAGTTTTCTTTTAACATTACAGGGAACTAATCCTCCTGGTGCTAAAGAACCACAGGGTACCTTGTATGTGGCCAAAACAG
>JANOBN010000161.1:0-5047 GCA_031411675.1 Bacteroidota bacterium
GCCTTGCGTAATAAAGGGTATATTAGAAAAGGCACACCTGACAATAACTATTTAAAATTTTAAGTATAAACAACTGTCCATTAATAAATCATTTATATCAGGTGTTTTTATTTACTTCCTGGGAAGGATTAAACACCTTTATAAAATAAGCGGCATTAATTAAAATTAAAATTAGTTACTGCACCGAAAGTTACAGGAAGTTTGCTCCAGGTTTCAACAGCGTTTCTGTTTTTTACAGCTATATAGTAACTTCCACCTGAAAACGAAAGCGGAAGATAAACAATAGCGTCACCATTTGTCTTCAGTAAAACAGTTTTGCTTTCTTCAATTAAATAAGGGCTGCCTGAATTTCTTAATTCCACAATAATAGAATCAGCTATATCAGGATGCACATCTTCACCAGAGTTTGCCAATACCGGGTTCATTAGCCCGTTACGCGCATAAAAACCTTCTATAAAAATACCAAGATTAAGTACGAGAACATTATATGTAAAATCATCAAACCCTTTATCGTAAGGAAAATTTCGCGGCTCGCAATCAATATCAATTCCGGCAAATCCTGGAGGAGTGGTTCCGGTTCCATTTATTGCAGTGGATAAAGGTGTGCCGTGCAAATCACTATTATTATTTACAAAGAATGGATTAGCAGAATTGGAATTAGCATCTGTTCCTGCGTTAAAACTCATGCCTGATTGCCATGCCGAAAGGGTAGAATAATTTGTTGATGCACCTCTACCCACATGCCCTGATGTACCCTGGCCATTGGCAATATATAAGTCGTTATAATTTGATAAAGAATTTATTAATCCATAACGGTCAACATTTGACGTTATAATGCAATAGTGATTTGCTGCTCCTGTTTGTGTGGAAGTAAAATTTGCCAGCACATTATTTTTCATATTCACTGTAAAATTCACACCTTGAAGAAATTGAATACAGGTATTAGATGCATTTGGAAAGGTGCTGCCATCAATGCTGATGCTGTTATTCCATATGTTAAAGGTGTTGGTGCCAGCACCTGTGTCATCAAAGTAAATTCCTCTTACAGCATATGATGCTGTTGCTGCGCCGGTGTAATTAGTTGATAGGTCAGAAATGGAGTTATTGAAAATCCGGAAATCATTAACAGAGTTACTATGTGAAAGCCGGATTCCAGTTAGGATATAAGTGCTCCCGGCTCCTGTATTGTTTCTTTTAATAGCCCGGATAATGTTATTGCTTATTTCACATACCCCTTTTCCGGATGAAACAAGAATTCCATCAATAGATGATGTAGCGCTTGTTGTAGATATATTTCTGATGATTGTATTACGCACTTTGAAAGAATTCTGTGCGCTTAACCAGATGCCATAAGTTACACTGCCACCTCCAATATCATTGGGGACGGCCGGGTCACCAATGGAATTAAAAGTGGTGCATGATGAAGAAATAATTTGATTGCCTGCATCAGGCTCATAAACACCACCGGCTCCCTGGAGGTAAATACCTGCATAGCAATCGCGAATGGTAATATCTCTATAGGTGTTAAAGGAATTGCTGCCCTGAAACCCTCCGGGGTTTGTCATATTATTTGAAAAAATCCCAATCGTGCTGCTGTTGTTGCGATCCATGTTAACTGAAATTTTATCAAACACATTATGTTGCGCGCCAGAGTCACCACCAAATGATTCAAAAACCATTAAACCTACTTCTACATCATTTGCTGTTGTGCCAAGTGAAACAAGGTTAATATTACTGATGGTGGTATAACGCGAACAAACTCCCATGATCGGCTCTTCTGAATCAGAAATACCAGACAGTCCGCCCGTACTGCCGTAACCAAAATTGCCCGCTAGTACAGGAGATCCCCTGTAAGAGAAGATAGCAGGTGTTCCGGTTTTAGAAATGGTTACAGTGTTAACTGAACTTGACCCTTTAAAAGGTCCTACAAAAACCGGGAAAATATGGCTGCCGTTTGCTGCAGAAGTATCATAGTTGTTATCGGTAAGGTTTAGTGTAACAGGTCCTGAAATGCCCCTGTGATTCAAGTCAGAAGTAGCCAGTGTCAGACTGGGATATGTTTGACCGATACCCACATTGTATGTTCCTGCCGCAACCGGTGCCGGTGTTCCGGGTGTTAATCTGTAATTGTAAGAAGGCCATGCCGACAAAGGACTTAACATGCCATGTGAAGTTTGCCCGGAACCGGTAACCATATCAATAAAATTACGTGCGCCGCCGGTGCCATATTCAATAACAATGGAAGCTCCGCCAGCAGTTGCGGGTGGTCCTGTTACAGTGCTTGATCCATAACGCAACTCAATTACGTTAGAGGCTTCGTAAAAAACAATCTGGATGTTTAACCGGATGTTAGTACCAATGGTGCCGGTATAATGAGGATAGTTAGTATATTGAACGGTAAAAGTTCTGTTTCCCGGTGAACCTTGTGTCTGGTATAAAATATCTGATAAAGCATCATCGTTCATATCAGTCATCCATGCAGTGATGCATTGATTAGGAGCCAATGTTGAATAGAGCCTCGAGGTGGTGCGTCCTTCTGTTGCAGTTGGCGCAACTGCATCAAACCATAACAGCCCGTTGGTGTTTAAGCCCACCGTTGAGTAATTAACACCTGCATAATTTAATGTAAAGCCAAGAGGAATGGCTGTTTGGTTAACATCGTTACCCGTAGCAGTTGATACCGTGGCACCGCCACCAATTGTAATCGGAACATACACAGCATTAAAAGTGGTGCGGGTGTACAATTGAGCATTTGCTTGGAAGCCAAAGGCCAAAAAGATAAAAAAGGGGATTAGAAATTTCTGCAGGCAATTAATCGTTTTAATTTCGTTGTTCAGGCCGTATTTATTTTTCATTGTAATGAAGTATTTGGAGTATGTTATTTTGCTTTGGTCCGAATGGGATTGAATTTCAAAATTCCAACTAAAACGCAAGGCAGTCAATCACCAATTATGGTGAAAAGAAAAAAATAGGCAATTAGATTGAAAAAAGCCCATTCAGAAGGAGATTTCCTGAAAGGGATCAGTTAGTAAGGGGCCTGTCAATTATTTCAGGCTAATGATACGTTTAGTTTCTGTTTTAAAATGGCTCTCTGTCTTTAAGAAGTAGAGCCCATCTTTAAGCAATTGGTTATTTAAAATAAAATCGTTTTTGCCTTTCTTACCAATTCCATCAAAAATTATTTCTATTGCTTGTCCTAAAACATCACATAGTGTGACTTTTAATTTGTCCTCTTTTTTCATGGTTATTGAAAAACTTAGCTCAGTAGTAAATGGATTAGGTTTTATATCGCTTATTGAAAAATAGGATAAGGCTATTTCTTCGATGCCTGTGCTGCCGCAAGGAAACTGCGACAGATGATAAACAGTTCCTGAATTAGAGGTTACCCATGCATCGCCGGTTAGGCAATCCAAACCAATTCCGCTCAAGTCACTTACGCCTGAAGGTAACCCGTGTTGTTGCACAAAAGCACCTTGTGGTGTAAACTCTGCGATACTGTCTTCGACGCTACTCACCACAAATAAATTTCCGTTGCCACCCACTTCAATATCGCCATACGAAACGTTGAAGTAATTGGTAATTTGAAATACCTGTAAGGTATCTCCCGTTAAGGGATTTATTTCTGCAATGAGATTTTCGAGTGTTGCACCGGGCACATTATCCTGTACCATAAAAAATGTGTTGCGTGCAGGATGATAAGCACCACCCACCACATGGCTATTACCAAAGCGAGAGTGCAGTGTATCCAATACGGTTCCATTTATGTTATCCAACACATATGTTTCCGCCGAATCTGTTTCGCCATTAAAAAATAACAACTGACCTTGCGGATAACTCTGACCATTCATTTGAAAGGGAACTTCTGATACTTCAATATCCACATCATTAGCGTTTTCACCGGCAACAGCTATTGTCTTTAACAAAACACCTGCGGGGGAATAGCATTTTATGCTGTCTGAATTACAAGCATACACCCATACTTGTGAGTTAAAAGGGTCGTATCCTAATCCGCACAATGAACTAATTCCGGCAGGATTAAACGAATTAATCAATGTAATTTGAGCGAACGTAGTGTTTAAAGTAAAAAGCAATAGTAAAAGGAAGTAAATTTTTTTCATCTTGGTTTATTTTTAAAGATTTTTCATTTAACAAAATTGATACATACTAATTCATGTATCAATCACCAATTATGGTGAATCTATGGCAGGAGAGGATTTTTAATGTTAAATACTAAATGAAAAAGGTCCTCAGTAAATTTCCTGAAATTGTTTTTGAAACAGCTTCACCAACAGAATTAACGTGCAACTTTTGGTAAATTTTGCGTATATGTGAATGAACCGTTTCATAACTGATATTCAACTCATCGGCAATTATTTTATATGATTTACCTTTCACTAAAAGTTGCAACACATCCTTTTCGCGATTGCTTAGGTTATACTCTTCGTTTTTTAATTGAGCCGGTTGAAGTTTGGTAAACTGATTGAGTACTTTGCGGGCAATTACGGGAGTCATGGGTGCTCCGCCACTATACACTTCATTAATGTATTGGATAAGCGAATCTATATTAGAATTTTTTAAAATATAACCATTAGCACCCGCACATAAGGAAGCAAAAACTTTTTCATCATCTTCGAAACCGGTAAGCATCATAACGGGAAGATCGGTGAATTTTGTCCGAAGTAACTTAACCGCATCAATACCATTCAACAAAGGCATGTCAATATCCATTAAAACAACATCGGGCCTGGCATTTTCAACATCGGCAATAAGATTTTTGCAATTTTCAAAAGAGGCAACCAATTGCATGTTGTCAGTAGTTGATAAAAGCAAAGCAATGGAATCACGTACGTTATTATTATCATCAAAAATAATTATGCGAAGTGGCTGGTTGTTTTTTAATGTCATGGTGCAAAGATGAATTGGTTTTAGACGGATTACAATAACCAATTATGGTTAAAGATTTCATATGGTAATTAAGACAGTGGTTCCATTTAATGGTTGAGATGTAATTATAAAACTTCCTTTAATCTCCTCGGCGCGGGCCTTC
>JANOBN010000162.1:0-3356 GCA_031411675.1 Bacteroidota bacterium
TGTATTCTGGCAATGGACACTTCAGGAGAGCCGTTATTTAAAAGGGGGTACCGTCAGGATGCAGATGCAGCACCCATGAGTGAAGTGCTTGCAGCCGGTCTTGTAATGATTAGTGGTTGGGAGCGTCATCAACCATTGGTGGATTTCATGTGTGGCTCCGGCACAATTCCTATTGAAGCTGCACTTATTGCTGCCGATATACCTCCCGGTTGCTTTCGTAAAAAGTATGCTTTCCAGAACTGGCCCGATTATGATGAGGCACTTTTTGAAATGATTTCAGATTCAGCAATGGCAAGAATACGCGAAAATGACGGATATATATATGGATGCGATCGTCAGGAACGAGCAATTGAAAAAGCAATACTAAATATCACAGCCGCAAATGTAGATGATATGATAAAAGTAAAGACCTGTGATTTTCGCGATTTTATTCCTCCGCAGGGAAGGGGAGTGGTGATTATAAATCCTCCTTACGGAGAACGGCTTCAGGTTAATGAACTAAGTCGGTTATATGAATCAATTGGGGATCATCTGAAAAAAAATTATCAGGGCTATACTGCCTGGATAATTAGTACATGGCAGGGTGCGCCGAAACATATCGGACTACATGCATCCAGAAAAATAACATTGTATAATGGTCCGTTGGAGTGCAGATTATTGAAGTATGAACTTTACGATGGAAGCAAAAAATTAAAGAAGCAAACCGACGACGATCCGCAAATTGCAGAAAGTTAAATTCCTTTTTAATTCAACCTATTTTATCGTTTATAATTCGGGGCTTCCTGAATAATATTTACATCGTGCGGATGACTTTCACGAATACCACTGGAGGTAATTCGAATAAATCGTGCTTTCTGTAAGTCGGAAATATTTTTTGCACCACAATATCCCATACTTGCACGAAGTCCACCGGTAATCTGATATATTTCTTCTGCAACACTTCCTTTATAAGGAACTCGACCAACAATTCCTTCCGGAACCAGTTTCTTAATGTCATCTTCTGCATCCTGAAAATAGCGGTCCTTTGATCCTTCTTTCATCGCTTCTATAGAACCCATTCCCCGATACATTTTATATTTCCTTCCCTCATAAATAATCGATTCACCCGGCGATTCTTCTGTACCAGCGAAAATAGATCCAATCATTACCGAATGAGCACCTGCAGCAATTGCTTTTGGAACATCGCCGGTAAAGCGGATGCCGCCATCTGCAATAATTGGTATCCCACTGTTTTTTATTGCTTGAGCCACTTCCAGTACAGCCCATAACTGTGGAACGCCAACACCTGCAATAACGCGGGTAGTGCAAATGGAACCCGGACCTATTCCAACTTTAACTGCATCGGCACCGGCTTTTACCAAAGCTTTTGCAGCTTCTCCAGTTGCAATATTTCCTACAACAATATCAAGATTACCAAATGCCTTTTTAACACGCTTTAAAGCATCAATTACTCCTTTGGAATGACCATGTGCGGTATCTATTACAATTGCATCAACACCCACATTAACAAGTGCAGTAACCCGATCCAGACAATCTGCTGTAACACCAACTGCAGCAGCAACACGTAATCGTCCTAATGAATCTTTACAGGAATTCGGGCGTGATTTAAATTTGAGAATGTCTTTATAGGTGATCAGGCCAATTAGCTTGCCTGATTTATCTACAACAGGTAACTTCTCAATCTTATGTTCCTGTAATATTAATTCTGCTTTTTGTAAATTAGTTCCGCCTGTGCTTATAATAAGGTTTTCACTGGTCATCACTGAACTTACCTTTTTCTTGTGGTCTTTTTCAAAACGAAGATCTCTGTTGGTGAGTATACCTTTTAGTTTCCCGGTTTTGTCAATTATGGGTATGCCACCAATTTTATTCTCCCTCATTAATAACAGAGCTTCACCAATTGTAGCACCTTCCGGCAAAGTAATAGGGTCCTGTATCATACCACTTTCACTACGTTTAACTTTACGTACTTCAGCAGCCTGTTGTGCAATGGTCATATTTTTATGCAAAACTCCAATCCCGCCTTCCTGTGCAATAGCAATGGCCATAGCTGATTCCGTAACTGTATCCATAGCAGCAGAAATTACAGGTACGTTAAGCCGAATATTTCTTGTGAAATAGCTGGATGTGTCGGTATCGCGGGGCATTATTTCCGAGTAATCCGGAAGTAGTAAAACATCATCATAGGTGAGCCCCTCACCAACAAACTTATCCTGATTCTTCATCGATTTTCTGTTTATTGGCAGGCAAAAGTAATCTATTTTTCAGATTACCTTGTTTTTGCCCTTAAAGTTTTGAATGCTAACTTTATCTGAACAATATAGTATGGCTTCCATCCGGCTTTATAATTGAATTGACTTCTTTAATCCTAACAGTATTTTAAATGTAGTTGATCTTAATTAGTTGTCAGACAAATCAACGAACGTTATCTTGATGCTTATATACAGATGGTTTATTTTAATACTAAAAGTGCAATATTTTCTACGTGCGCTGTGTGCGGGAACATATCTACCGGTTGCAGTTTTTCTATTCTGTATTTTTCTGAAAGCAAATTAATATCACGGGCTTGAGTACCCGGGTTACAACTTACATAAACTATTTTTGGACTACCGGAATTCAGGATGCAGGCAACAACATCAGGATGCATGCCTGCACGGGGAGGATCCGTAATTATTACATCAGGAAAACCTTGTTCTTTAAAAAGTTCGGAAGTAAGAAGCGTTCGCATATCACCTGCAAAATAAACTGTATTCGTAATATTATTAATTTCAGAATTAATTCTTGCATCTACTATAGCCTCAGGAACAAATTCAATACCTACCACTTTTTTACAACTTCTTGCAATAAAATTAGCAATAGTGCCTGTACCGGCATATAAATCATATACTATTTCATTTCCTGATAATCCTGCAAAGTCACGGGCAATTTTATAAAGCTGCAGAGTTTGAGAGGGATTTGTTTGGAAAAATGATTTTGGTCCAATTCTGAACTGTAATCCTTCCATCACTTCAATGATATGATCGCGCCCTTTAAACACATGAACCGGCAAGTCATGAAAAGTATCGTTTGCTTTAGGGTTTATTATATATAATAGAGAAGTAATTTGAGGGAATGAATCTGCCAGATGCTGAAGTAATCCATTTAGCTGCTCTTCATTATTTTCATAAACCATCACAATAACCATCCATTCTCCTTTCAAAGTGCTTCTGATGATGAGCGTTCGTAAAAGGCCCTGACGATTCCTGAGATTAATAAATGTAAGATTATTTTCTACAGCATATAATTTTATTGCATTGCGGATTGTGTCAGATGGTTCAGGTTGTAAAAAGCATTGGGAAATATCGAGAACCTTATCG
>JANOBN010000163.1:0-12405 GCA_031411675.1 Bacteroidota bacterium
TATGAAACATTCAACCCCGGTGCCATAGATACTGTGTATGTGAAAAATCCGAACACAGGATTGTTCCAGGTAGTCTACACAGCCACTGCAACTCTTTTACCTGCAGCAGCCAGAATATTGCATATTGAAATTCCTGTAACGGCATTTAATGTTTCACAAATCAGGATAGCGATGAACTCCCCTGCTGTATCGGGTTTCAATGAAATCGATGCAGTTGATATCGGTTTAAAGAATTTATCATATCTGTGGTCTACCGGAGAAACAACTCCATCAATTTCTAATGTTCCAAATACTTATAGTGTTACTGTTACGAATGCTTATGGTTGTACTTCCGTAAGTAATCCGTTTGCGGTGAATGCATTTCCTAAGATGCCGGCACCGGCTATAGCAGCCTCAGGACCGTTAAGCTTCTGTGAAAACAATAGCATACAGTTAAGTGCCAACTCAAATGGTAATGCAATTCAATTTGATGGTAGCTCAACTTATGTTACCATACCTTCTTCTCTTAATAGTCAATTCAGTAACAACAGAATAACAGTGGAAGGATGGTTTTATCAAACAGCAATTACTCCCGGTGCAGCAGTTTTAGTAGGGGAAGCATATCAGGGTGATGGAATTTTAACTTTTACAGTTTATCTTGATGGTCAAACAATTCATGCAGGGTTTTATTCACCGGGATGGTCAGAAGCAATAAGTAACCAGAATATTCCTCTTAATACCTGGACACATATCGCTGCTACGTATGATCAGTCAGAAATAACAATATATATAAATGGTGTTGCATCAGGCTCTGTTGCTACATCAGCAAATTTGCCACCCGGGGTAGAAGAATGGAGAATTGGAAGAAGATGGGATTCCGGTGAATACTTCCAGGGCAAGGCAGATGAAATTAGAATTTGGAATGTAGCCCGTACAGCTGGTGATATTGCGGCTAGTATGTTTAATCCTGTTTCACCGGGTATTGCAGGCCTGGTAGCTTACTATAATATGGATGAAGGAAACGGATCTATAGTGAATGATGCAACAACAAATAATTATGATGGAACTTTGAATGGTTCTGCTTCATGGGAAGCTCCTTCTACTGTACCATTTACACCTTTTAATTATAGTAGTTATCAATGGACACCGGGTAATCAAATTTCTTCTGCTATTAATGTTAGTGCTACAGGAAATTATAGCGTACTTGTTTCTGATACGTACGGTTGTACTGCGTTAAGTCCTGTTGTTAATGTTACCGTTAACCCAAATCCTGCACCTGTTGTTATCGCTAATGGTTCAACTTATATATGCGCCGGCGACTCTGTTAATCTTGTTGCAAATACTATCGGATCTGCATTACAATTCAATGGAATTAGTAGTTATGTAGCAGCCTATTTAGACGTAAGTGAAGCAGAATATACAGCAGAGATGTGGTTTAAAACAACCGATGGTAATTGCGGGTTATATATGGTGTCTAATTCTGCGCTAGGAGTTGGAGGCCACGACAGACACATCTACCTTACAAATGGAAATATTGCAACACGTGTTTGGGACAATCAGACGATTGCAACCACCGGCGTAAATTATGCGGATGGAAACTGGCATCATGTTGCTCATGTTCTTGGTAATTCAATCGGGGGTCAGCGGATTTATGTCGATGGTATTCTGCAAGCGTCAGGAAACAAGTCATTCTCTGATTTTAATTCGCAGGATCAGATAAACATCGGATTCTCAGCAGACGCAACAAATCGGTTTTTTAATGGAGTTATTGATGAGGTAAGAGTTTGGAATGTTGCCAGAACGCAACAGCAAATTGCTGCAAATATGAATTCCGTTATTTCAGGATATGCAAATGGATTAGCAGGTTATTATAGGTTTGATGAAGGTTCCGGAAATATTACAAACGACGCAACAGTTAATGCAATTAACGGCGCGCTCAATAATGCTCCGGGATGGTTAACACCTTCCACCGCACCTTTTACTCCTTCTGCTGTTACTTGGAATACCGGAGCACAAACAGCATCGATATATGTGAATCAAAGTGGAAATTATTTTGTAACTGCAACAACACCATTCGGATGTAGTGCTGTCAGTGCTCCTGTAAGTGTAACTGTAAATCAGGCACCTGTTATTTCTCCTGCAGGACCTATTGATGTTTGTTTACCGGGATCAACTACGCTAAGCTTTGTGCCTCAGGTCGGGCAAAATTATCAGTGGAGGAAAAATGGAATCAATATTGCAGCAGGAGTTTATGATACATTAAATGTTTCGCAAGCCGGAGCTTATGATGTTGTTGTAACACCGGCACCGAACGCAGTTGTATCGAATAACTCACCTGTAATTATTGGTCCTTATTGTGAAAATGCCGCAATTAGTACATTAAATGTTAGTGGTTATACCAGGGCAATTTCAACATCATCCATAGCAGTAAACGTCAATGTTGCATTCCCTGATTTATCCTTAATGGACCTGTTATTGATAGCACCTAACGGACAAAAATTAATTTTATCATCAAGATTTAGTGCAGCATATGGTAGTGATTTCACTAATACTGTATTTGCTGACAATGGTGTATCATTAAATACAGGGAATCCTCCATATACCAATATATTTAAGCCTTATACTACTGGTAATACACCTTGTGGTATGTCTGGCAACATCACCACATTTAGTGCTATTGGCGGAGGTACAATAAATCCTAATGGTAACTGGAAATTAATAGCTCAAAATGAATTCGGCCTTACCGGAAGCATTAATAATTGGTCTATCACTTTCCCTCCGAATCCTCCTTGTCCTGTTGCTTCAACTCCTGTTGTAGTAACCACGCATACAATAGTACCTGCCTGGCAGGATCAGGGTGTATTTAGCAGTACTGCACTTGTAAACATGCCGCTCGGGGCAAATATTGCTTCCCCATATCCAAGTACTATTAATGTAAGCGGGTTTAGCACAAATACAGCTAATCTCACAGTAAGCTTAAACGGTATCAATCATACAGAACCTCGTGATATTGATTTATTATTGGTTTCACCAACGGGACAAAGGATTATCCTAATGTCAGACGTCGGAGGGGCTGCTGATGCTATAAATCTCAATTTAACAATTTCTGATGCAGCTATCTCTTTTATGCCTACCACAACTTTAGTATTAAGCAGCTACAGGCCAACTAATATTACATCAGGAGATAATTTCCCTTCACCTGGTCCTGGAAATCTAAGTTTAACTACAGGCTCAGCATCATTACCGCTAAGTACATTCTACGGACAAAGTCCAAACGGCACATGGAGTTTATATGCTGTTGATGATGTACCTGCTACTAACAGTGGAAGTATTGCATCCTGGTCACTCAATATTTCAGGTCCTGCAAATCCTGCAATTATTACGGGGCCGGCAACTGTTTATCGTGGTCAGAACGGGGTTGTATATTCTGTAAATGTTCCAAATAATGCATTTGCTTATAATTGGACATTACCACCCGGAGCAACTATTGTTGCAGGTGCAGGTACTAACAGTATAACTGTTAATTATGATTGTAATGCACTTTCAGGTAATATTCAGGTTACACCTTATAATGGCTGTGGCTCCGGTGTGCCGTCTCCAAATTACCCGGTGCTTGTTAACTCTTTAATGACCGCTCCGGTTATTGCTGCAAGTGATACTACTATTGGTTGCACACAACAGGTGACTTTGAGTTTGAATTCACCGGTTATAAATGATTATGCAATTAAATTTAACGGTGTAAATAATTACATTGAAGATATCATTCCTGCATTGCCTCAGGTAAATACTTCCAGAACTTTGGAGTGTTGGGTAAAAACGGATCAGCAGAATGCAGGAGTAATTGCAAACTGGGGTACGCCAAACTATAATGAGCGCTTTGGATTAATAGTCATAAATGGCAGACTTTACTTTGTTGGCGAAAACAATGATTATGCAGGTAATATATATATCAGTGATAATAGCTGGCATCATGTGGCGGTAACATTTGATGGCTCACTCTTATCTTTATATGTTGATGGCGTATTGGATGTGTCTGTTAATACAACGTTCAGTACTAATGGTAATTATCTTGAAATCGGAAAACGTGCATATCCACAGAATGGCGAGTATTTTATTGGCACATTAGATGAATTGAGAATTTGGAGTGTCTCCAGAACACAATCTCAACTACAAGCAACAAAGTATACCGTTCCGGTAAATACTCCTGGTTTGGTAGCTTATTATAAAATGAATGAAGGAAGTGGTACAGTTACACGCAATCAAATCAGCAATATTGATATTGCCTTGCTAAATAATCCTATTTGGTCAGCAGGAAGATCGGTGTCAGCTAATTATGTTTGGTCACCGGGCGGAGAAACAACAACAAATATTGTAGTAAATCAACCAGGCAGTTATTTTATTCAGCAAACGGATTCATTAGGATGTTCCAAAATAAGTAATGCTGTCAATATAATTTCTGATCCTGATATCAGATGGTATCCCGACCTTGATCAGGATGGACATGGAAATAATTCATCGTTTGTGTATTCATGTACACCGGTGCCCGGGTATGCTTTAGATAGCCTGGATTGTAATGATGCAAATGCCTACATACACCCCGGTAGTGGAGAAATATGTAATAATGGAGTTGATGAAAACTGTGATGGCCGAATTGATGAAAATAATGCATTGCAGTTTAATGGAGTAGATAATTATGTGGCTGCATTGCTGGATGTTAATGAATCTGAATATACCACGGAGATGTGGTTCAAAACAACAAATGCCGACTGCGGTTTGTTCATGGTGTCTAATGCAGCTTTAGGTGCAGGTGGTCAGGACAGACAAATTTACCTTACCGGTGGCAACATTTCAACATATATATGGTCGAATGAAACAATTACTACCAGTGGAGTGAATTATGCCGATGGAAAATGGCATCACGTTGCTCATGTTTATGGTAATTCTATCGGAGGTCAACAAATTTATGTTGATGGCATACTTAAGGCATCGGGAACCAAATCCTACTCTGACTTTTGGTGGCAGGACCAGGTAAATATTGGAGTCGCAGTAAATGCATTAAACCCTTTCTTTAATGGTGTGATGGATGAAGTGCGGGTTTGGAATGTTGCAAGAACCGCAAATGAAATCCGGTCTTCTATGTATGTTGATCTTATTGGATCACAACCCGGATTATTAGCCGATTATGGCTTCGATCAGGGCAATGCAAATAATAATAATACCAGTCTTGTAACATTGAATAATGCCGTTTTATTTAGCCCGATTGGATCTTTAGTTAATTTCTCACTATTACCAGGTATTATATCTAACTGGACTGACGGTGTTAAGATAACGTTGTATCAGGATCTGGATGGCGATGGATTTGGAAACCCTTTAATTTCGCAACAAACAGGTTTCTGTTTAACAACGTCCGGATATGTTACAAATAATACCGATTGTGATGACAATAATTTCAATGTTAATCCTAATGCAACAGAAGTATGTAATGGAATTGACGATAATTGTAATGGTCAGATTGATGAAGGAACAGCAATTATATATGTTAATGCAGCTGCAACCGGCGCTAATAATGGCTCCTCCTGGAATGATGCATTTACGAATTTGCAAAATGGTATAAATGCTGCATTTATTTGTGGAAAGGAAGTCTGGGTAGCAACAGGTACCTACAAACCAACAATGCATCCTTCAGGTAGCAGTAACCCTGCTGACCCACGTGAAAAAACTTTTTATGTCAAAGACGGAGTTTCCATTTACGGAGGATTTGCAGGAACGGAAATTACTTTAGCAAGCCGTAACATTAATGCAAACCCAACCATATTATCGGGCGATTTTAATAATAATGATGTAGTAACCGGAAGTGGCAACACATTAAATATAAATGGAAATGCAGAAAATGCATATCATGTACTGGTTGCTTCAGGTAGCGTAGGTGTTACCATAGATGGCTTCATTATTAAAGGTGGAAATGGAAACAATACAACTTCATTTATAGTAAATGGGCAGAATATTCAACACAATAATGGAGCTGTATATATATTATTTGGAACGGATTTCATCCGTAACAATACTTTCATGGGTAACTTTGCACAAAGTGGTGGCGGGGCAATCTTCACACGCTTTACAAATGTAACACTTAGCTATAATACATTTTTAAATAACAGAAGCAGTAATGTTGGAGGGGCAATTAACAATCTTCAATGTACTGTATTAATTTATAATAATGTATTTGCCGGTAACTTAGCAAATTCCGGAGGTGCTGTATTAAATCAGCAATCTCCTACTACCTTAGCGCATAATACTTTTTATAACAATGCTGCGGGTGCCGGAGGTGCATATCGTGCTAGTTTTGGTATGTTTACTACTGCAAGCAATAATATTTTCTGGGGTAATAAAATTGGCACCAATACTAATATGCCTGGAGCTGATTTTATAAATGCAGGTGGAGCTACAGCATTATTCAGGAATAATATCCTGCAATTAGCATCCACAAATTATTCAATAACGGGATCCGGCCTTTATGACTTAGGCACTGCATCTGCAGGTAATATATTTAATACTGATCCAATATTCGTTAATAGCAATGATATTGATGGAGCAGATAATATTTATCGCACTGCAGATGATGGATTGGGAATACAATTTGGCAGTCCGGCAATTGATGCAGGTAATAATAGTTTGATACCTTCAGGAGTCTCCATTGATATAACCGGTGCACCACGAATAGTTAATTCAAATGTGGATATGGGAGCATATGAATTAAATTGTATTGCTCCAACAATCTGGTATGCTGATGCTGATGCTGATGGTTTTGGAAATGTTGCAATCTACTTATATTCATGTGTCCAACTGGCAGGATATGTTGCAGATAGCCTTGATTGTAACGATGGTAATGCTTCAATAAACCCCGGCAAAGCGGAAATTTGCGGCAATGGAATTGATGAGAATTGTAATGGTCAGATAGATGAGAATAACGCTTTAGCTTTTGACGGATTAGATGCTTATCTAAATACCGGAATCTCCATTGCTAATTCAACACCTGCTACCATTGAATTTTGGATTAACCCTGTTGTTGTAAATGGTGATGTTAGAGTTTTATCTAATGAAGTTAATACCCCAATTGGTACAGCTTTAAGATTAGACAATGGCTTACTTCAACTTTCTGTTGATAACCAGGGTTGGTTTAATATTTCTAATACATTCATATCAGTTAATAGCTGGACTCATGTAGCAATTGTTACAAACGGAAATCAATATACCGGTTATATAAATGGTGTTCAAGGCACAACTTTGAATTTTAATTCTAGTCTGCCACAAATTAGTTTCGGACATAGATTTGCTAATATCTTCGGAACAAACTATAATGGTATTATGGAAGAAGTTCGTATATGGAATGTTGCCAGAACACAATCAGAAATTATTGGCTCTATGTCCGGAGTTACAGGACCACAGCCCGGATTAATTGCATATTATAAATTTGATCAGGGAATAGCCGGAGGTGCAAATACGGGTATAACAAGTTTAATTGATGTTAGTGGTAACAATAATAATGGTACACTTAGTAACTTCATTTTAACAAATGGAAATACCAATTCTAATTTTGTAGCTATAAATATTACACTCTATCAGGATAATGATAATGACGGATTTGGTAATCCAAACGTAACTACAAATAATTTCTGTGCGTCGGGTTATGTAATAGATAACACCGATTGTAACGACGGAAATTCCGCAGTTAATCCTTTGGCCACTGAAATATGTAACGGTATTGACGACAATTGCAATGGAAGTGTTGATGAAGGCTGTGCGGCAGTTGTTACTTTTAACTTGAAAGTTTATCTAGAAGGTTATGCTTCCAGTTTCGGAACTCCATTTCTTCCAATGTCGCCTGCATTATTTATGCAAGGGATAAGTACAAGTGATGCCGATTGTGATACGGTAAGATTGGATTTGAGGGATCAGTTTAGTTCATTTTCAATAATAGAAAGTGCTTACGCTATTGTTGATACCGGTGGAAATGCAACATTCACATTCAGCAATGCAGTTGCAGGTGGTACCTTCTGGCTAACGGTGATACATAGAAGTTCATTATTAGTATATAGTGCAGCTCCGGTAACTGTTGCACCAACTAGCTATTATGATTTTACAAGTTCTAATAGCCAGTCTTATGGCCCGAATATGAAGGATATTTTCAATAATGGCACTGCATGGGCACTCTATGGGGGTGACATTTTTGACGGTAATATTTTTGATGTCGGTCAGGATGGATTTATTGATGTATTAGATTATCTGATACTTGATACAGATATTCAGGTAGGACAGTCCGGTTACTTTATTACAGATCTTAATGGCGACGGCTTTGTTGATGTGTTTGATTACTTCGTTATGGAGCCTAATGTTCAGTCAGGCGTTAGTATACTTACACCTCCATAATTAATTGATATATTTTGAAGGCCGTCTTTTTACTAAGGCGGCTTTTTTTATGCTTTTAAGTTTTTCAATTTAAGCATTACCAATGCTATGTTTAGTGATAAGGCATAATTGCAATTTGCGTCGCTTGGCGAAATGTGATATTTAATGTTAGATTAATCTGCTTTTATCTGTAATAAGCAAAGGAATATGAATACTAAGCAAAAAAAATACTCAGCCAAGTTCCGAATAAGAAATCAAATAAAATTAAAAATAGCTTAATATTTTTTATTTATCTATATCACCGGTACAATGAAAAAGCACCATGATAATCTTTATTGACACCATCAGTAAATGTTACCTTCAATTGATAGAAATAGGTTCCTTCTTCTTGTTGCTTGCCACCATCATTCTTTCCATTCCAGCCTTTCATTAAATCAGACTTAACAATTTCTTTCCCCCATCTGTTAAATATGCTTGCAACAGCACTTTGAATATTAGTACCGGTGACTATAAATAAATCATTCTGGTCGTCGTTATTCGGAGTGAAAATATTGGGAATAGAAATTCCCTTCTCAAATATTACTTCAATTGAAATATTTAACGTATCTGTGCAACCCGAATAAGAATATGCAATAAGTTGTGCCTGCTGAACGCCTGCATTTGTAAATATATAAGATGGATTTGTTACAGTGGAAGAGTTGTCAGGGAAATTCCACAGATAATTAATTGCACCCGTACTTTGATTGGTGAAATTAACGGTAAGAGGGCTATTTCCTGAGATTGGATTTGCTGATGCAAGTGCAACAACATCATCTGTAATTATTACAACTGAGTCATTGGACGACCCACAACTGTTGCTTACTATCACTATATAATTCCCGCCGTTGGAAACGGTAATTGAAGCAGAAGAGCTTCCTGTTGACCATAAGTAATTTCCACCGCCGGTAGCAGTTAATGCTAATGATGCCCCACTGCAAATCAGAACAGTATCGGAAGCTGTAATAGCAGCTACAGGAATAGAAGTAACACTTACTGAAACAGCAGCGGAAGTATTGCCACAAATACCGGTTAAGGTAACGGAATACGACCCATTGCTAAAAACTGTTATTGATTGCGATGTACTGTTGTCAGACCATAAATAACTTCCTGTACCTAAAGCTGTAAGTGTCACAGAATCGCCTGTACAAAAAGAAACGGGACCTGAAGCAGAAATGGAAACCTGTGCAGGATTGTTAACTGTTACTAATGCTGAGGCAGTATCGTTGCCACAACTGTTGCTAACGGTTACAATAAAATTTCCGGAATTATAAACAGCAATGGAAGATGTTGTTGCTCCATTCGACCATAAATACTGTGAGCCGCCAACGGCTGTAAGGGTTACTGAATCACCGTTGCAAAATGTAGTAGGTCCACCTGCATTTATAATGGCCGTAACTTGATTGGAGGATGTTATTGCTTGTGATGCACTGTCAGTTCCACAACTACCGGTTACTGTAACAATAAAGTTACCGGCTGTGTTGACTGTTATTGATGGAGTAGTAGCACCCGTTGACCACAAATACTGAGAGCCGGCAGAAGCGGTTAATAAAACGGAATCTCCTGTACAAAGATTAGTGCTTCCTGACGCAGTAATTGATGCCACTGAACCCTGAGGATAGGTCACAAAAAGGGTGTCAAAAATAGTATCATTGCATAATCCGATTACACCAAGATATAGTTGTTCTGATGGCCCCGGTGAAGAGCCGGATATATATACTGTATTTAATCCCTGTGTTGTAAATAGTCCCGCACCGCCGGTCCAGAATAAACCGGAGTAATTAAGTGAAGAAATTACTGCTTGTAATTGAATGGAATCTCCCGGACAAATCTGAGTGGCTGAAGAAGTAATAGAAGCGGTAAGTTGTGTCACCGGTGCCTGACATCCGGGGTTAGTATAAGTACCCTCACCATCAGAAGAAAAAGTAACAGTTGCACCATCTTGTGCAGTATGCAAACCAGACTGATCAATTAAAGAATCAACTACATAAGTAACGGTGTCGGCACAAGCACCAAACTGCATAATCAGAGTTCGGGTTCCCGAACCGGCAGAATAATTTTTAAAATGCCCTGCCGTATTTCCTGCACATTGAAACACCATATATAAAGTGTCAGACAATCCGGAAAAGGAATTTGCTGCTGGATTCATATTCGTGCTCGTTACCAGAATAGCTTTTGAATTCGCAGGAATAACTCCGCCCACAGGTTCCAGTATTAGTCCGCACGACTGAATACTGTTATTTAATGTAGCAACAGTTGCAGCAGTTTGTGCATTACTACATACGCCCAGCCATGATCCATTCGGCCAAATTGCTGAAAGTGTAGAAGTATTTAGTGATACACCGGCGGTAACAATACTAACCATTTCATTTTCGCCTTCGGGAGTTCCGCACGCATCAACAAGAATGCTTTGGATATCAAAACAAGTGCTTTGTGCCTCAGCACGCTGGATAATCGCAGTAAACAATAAAGCTACCGCTACAAGAAGTTTTTTCATAATTGACCGCTTCAAATATCAACGTTTTAAGGAAACGACAAGAAAGAAGGTAGTAATGTTATAAAATAACTCTTGGTCCGGCGAAAAACAAAGACGTTTTTATTGCATAAATAATTGATAAGCAACAATATGAGTACAAATTCAGGTCACCTAAAATAGGGCCTTTTTAAATGCTATTTAATTTCAAAATGTGCTTCGACCTCATAACGATATTTGATCTTTGTAAAATTTAAGCCCTCATTCGCACTAACATTGGATTCCATTGCAGCATTTGCCATCATCATGGCACCTTTATACATTGGATATATATTATCGTTGATTTCAATTTCTTTTACAAAAAGTACATCACCTGCTTTTGCTCCGATTCCTTCCAGCATATATTGTGCTTTTGTTTTTGCATTCTGAAGCGCCTGCATCTTTAATTGTTTCCGGTATTCCATTTCTTTAGAATTGGATGTTTTACTTATATATATGTTTTGCGTTGCATTGTCATCTAATAGATTTACAAGCTTATCAATTTCTCCGGGAGATGTAAATTTAACAGTGTAAGTAGTCTGTTGCATTAAGTCAGGCTGCTCCTTTTTCTGTTTGCGCTGCCACCAGGTGCTTTGGTCAAAACCACTCATGTTTTGTACTTCAATCCTTTCTTTACCAATACCCGCTTTTTCGCAGGTAGTAATAAAACTCTTTGATATTTCATCAATGCTAACTTTTGTTTTATTGGGTTTGTAATATTCTTTTAATGTTACGCCAACATATACTTCGTCAGGCACAACCTCCATTTCAGCACTTCCTGTAACTTCAATTTTTTTTACAGGGTTTGTTACAGCAATTGTTTGTTGTGCTAAGCTTGTAAAGCTGATCATTGAAATCAGGGCAGCGAATAAAAACAGTTTTTTCATAGTGTATTTTAAGAATTAAACGAATTATTGAGTATTTAAGTATTAAAATGAGTAATGACAGGCTGCAAATTTATCAAATATTCATTAAACTTAATTATCAATGGACTACAGT
Organism: Bacteroidota bacterium; assembly: GCA_031411675.1. GTDB lineage: Bacteria > Bacteroidota > Bacteroidia > AKYH767-A > OLB10 > JANOXC01. The sequence goes on from JANOBN010000163.1 coordinate 11,933, forward strand.
AAATTTAATCGTGCTATGTTCAATGTGTGAAATCATGCTGATATAATAATTTCCGGATGATAGATTTTCCGTGATAATTTGTCTTTGATATTTACCGGGCTGAAGAATTTCAGGATTCAGGCTATTAATCACTTGATAATTACTATTTAAAAGAAGCAAATGTACTAATGTAGGATTGTTTATCTCTAAATCAAGACGTACTGCGGCATCAGCCGGGTTAGGACTAAGTTGCATGCTTGCCATTTTTTCTTTTTCAGGTACAACAATGGAAGTAGTTATTGAATCGAAAGAATATTTATATATAGTCGCACCAACAGCCAGCATAGATACGGAATCTATAACAACCATTCTATCAATTGCTTCTCCAAAAGTGTAGGATGTCCATGTAGCACCGCCATCACGTGTTTCAAACAGGCAATGACTGAAAAATTGATCTGCAACCCAACCCAATGTATCATTCAGGAATGCATTGC
>JANOBN010000164.1:0-2407 GCA_031411675.1 Bacteroidota bacterium
ATTATTATTTGAAAAGAATTCATAATTTCAATCAGCCGGAATACCGGCTTTTTTTCGCACCGGTAAATAAAATAATTAGTTGTTAAGTTAGTTATTACTATTAATAAAATGGCAGACACTTCTTCCCCAATAAGGAAAAAACAGATAAAGACTCTTTCTACAGAAATGCTTCATGGTAAACTTCCGCCTCAGGCAGTTGATTTGGAAGAAGCGGTTCTTGGTGCATTAATGCTGGATAAAGATGCGGTGGCAAATGTTATCGATATTCTGCATCCGGAATGTTTTTATAAAGACGCTCATCAGAAAGTTTATCATGCCATTCACACTTTATTTCACCAAACACAACCGGTTGATATCCTCACTGTAACACAGCAATTACGCAAGAGTGGTGAACTGGATTTAGTTGGCGGCGCCTATTACATAACACAACTCACCAACAGAGTTGCGTCTGCAGCTAATATTGAATTTCACTCCCGCATCATTCTTCAAAAATATATACAGCGGGAATTAATACGTATCAGTACAGAAACAATTACGAATGCTTATGAAGAGACTTCTGATGTTTTGGAATTACTTGATAATGCAGAACGCAGCTTGTTTTCATTAGCGGAAGGAAATATCCGCAAGAATTATGAAGACATGCATAGCCTTATTACTAAGGCCATTAAAGGAGTAGAAGTTGCAGCTAATCAGGCTGCAGGTGTTACCGGTGTACCAAGCGGTTTTACAGAATTAGATCGTATCACTGCCGGATGGCAAAACTCCGATCTCATCATTATTGCAGCACGTCCCGGTATGGGAAAAACTGCATTTACACTAAGCATGACACGCAATGCAGCTGTTATGTTTAATAAACCTGTTGCTTTTTTCAGTTGCGAGATGTCATCTTTACAATTAGTAAATCGTTTGATATCCAGCGAAACTGAAATCAATTCGGAGAAGCTTAGAAAAGGACAGTTAGCCGATCATGAATGGGCACAATTAAACAGCAGAATTGTACCGCTTACAAAAGCTCCAATATATATAGATGATACTCCTGCTTTAACAGTTTTTGAGCTTCGTGCTAAATGCAGAAGACTGGTTGCTGAAAAGAAAATTCAGTTAATCATTATTGATTACTTACAATTAATGGCTACCGGTGGCGATAACCGCAGCGGAAATCGTGAACAGGAAATAAGTACTATATCCCGTTCATTAAAAAGTATTGCCAAGGAATTAAATGTTCCAATCATTGCACTATCGCAGTTAAGTCGTGCCGTTGAATCGCGTGGAGGAAGTAAGAAGCCACAATTAAGTGACTTACGTGAATCCGGTGCCATTGAGCAAGATGCTGATATGGTATTGTTCATTTATCGTCCGGAATATTATGGCTTAACGGAAGATGAAAACAATCAGCCAACAACGAATGTTGCAGAAATTATAGTTGCAAAAAACAGAAATGGTGCATTAAAGAGTGTTAATCTGAAATTCCTGGGTCATCTTACCAAGTTTACTGATCTTGAAGATTTTGATTTTGTGGATGAAACATCCGGTCCAAGACAAGCATTAGCCGGTGAAGAGCGTACCGATTTTATGGCACCGAATTATAATGCAGATCCTGATCGCATCACCCGTCGCTCACGAATGAATGACATGGATGAAGATGTGCCTTTTTAATCGCTGATTTTTTTACATTGTATTTGACTGAGATCAATTGTCATTTTATGTAGTAAATTATCCAAGGTTGTTATTAAAACATATACAAGTAGAATGTATTTTCACTTAAATTGTAGGGTCTAACCTGTCAATTACCTTGGAAAAGGGGTTCCCATCTCGTTAAATTCTTCTTAATTTTGTCAAAATCCGGTTTATTGATAACATCATACGGCTTTATACGTTTAAATTTACAGAATGAAAAAAATTATTCTTAGCCTCTTTTTAATTCTTTACTTAACGGTATCGCAGGCATCATATATTTTGATCCCAATGGATCAGGCACAACAGAATCATTTAAAAGCGTATGGTATTGCGTACTGGGTGTTAAAAAATGATATTGAAGTGGAATGGCTTTTAAATTATCGTGGGGGCAGCTTCATGTTTAAGCATCTTGCAGAACTTGAAAAAGAATGCAAGATCAGAGGAGTCAGTTATTCTGTTATTGCTGATGTGCAGGCTGCAGCTATCCTTGATGAAATGGCACCTCCGGAAGTAAATATGGATGTAGTAAAATTGGAAAAAGCACCAAAGGTGGCTGTATATTCACCAAAAGATAAATTGCCGTGGGATGATGCAGTGACGCTTGTTCTTAAATATGCAGAAATCCCTTATGACGTTTTATATGATGAAGAAATTGTAATAGGTAAACTTCCATTATACGATTGGCTGCATTTACACCATGAGGATTTTACAGGGCAGTATGGACGATTTT
>JANOBN010000165.1:0-4640 GCA_031411675.1 Bacteroidota bacterium
GCTGGCTGAAATAGAATCAAGTGTCGGATAAAAAGGGTATGTAGTAAAGTCAGTAACAGTAAAGGTATTACAGGGTCCTCCAAAATAAGCAGTATCCGTTTTAACAACTATTAATCCCTGAGATGCCTGACCTACTATATAAACGCCGCTATCCAAAGCATTCTTGGTTTCGAAGAATTGAATTTGAGTTGTAGTTGGGATATATGATTTTGCAGCTAAAAGGTTAAATGTGCTATCGATAACCAGAAGGCCTGATGCCAGATTAATGGCATATCTGTTATTCCACAAAGATGAGATGGAATTAACAGAGGCATTAGAGATCGGTCGGATATGTTTTACCCCATTAAGAATATTCCCGGTGGTATCAATTTGGAGAATAAAAACACCGAATTCATTGTTCTCTACATCTCCTGTTAATAATATGGAATTATCAGTTAATGAAATTGCGCTTTGTACTCTTAAATCATTAGGCAGGTCTGATAATGCTTTTGTATAGATTATATCTCCAGCCTGATTAATTTTTATAAATAGAATTCTGTTGTGTTGCAAAGTATCAAAATATGTCCCTATCATTAAAAATGAGCTGTCAGGAAGAGGATGAGCATAATTAATTAATGCGGCATTTTCAATTCTATAAAATCGGTGCCAACCCAGCTCACCATTATTGTTAATTTTAAAAATGTTGGAGTAGTCCGTTACAATTGTAGAATCAAAATTGATGCTTTCCCCTGTTATAATAAATCCATCAGGCGCTGTTGAGATAGATCCAAAGTCATAATAGTAAGTTCCATAACCATGTTGCCATAACAAATCACCTGCATAATTAATTTTAAAAATCGCATAGTTGTAATTATTATTTTTTTCATGCCGTCCAAAGCAAACAAATCCATCACCTGTATCAATTGCTTTTTGTATGGTACAACTATCGCCATATCGATAGCTCCAAAGCATATGCATATTTCCGTCAGTCTTAATTACCAGTGGACCTTTACTTCCATTAATGTTATCGATACCGGAATATCCAAATAAATAGATTTCAGAATCGCTTTTGATAATCATATCCTGTAGTCCTTCATTCACATTATGATACGTTTTCTGAAAATAGGATTGGGCGGAAAGCGAATTCAATCCAATGAGAATATACAAACATATAATTATTGGTAAATAAGCTTTTTTCATAATACTATTAATAGAAATTTCATTAACGATTATAAATGAATTGATGGAAAGATGATTATTAACTTTGCATATAAAATATTGAAATATATATCATTTTCCCTCCAACTCCCTAACCCTTTCTTCCAACTTAATAATATATAAATACAACTCTTCCATTTTTTGTAATTGTTAAATTCCATGTATGGTTTTTAAAATTCTAAACCTACTTCTTCACCAACTTCTCCTGATAAATCTTCCCATCAACTTCCGCTTGTAAATAATAAATTCCCGTTGGAGTACCTTCCAGATTAATTTCCGTTTTATTACTTTGACCGGAACCTGTTTTTATTTCACGTCCGAAAAGATCAAGCACCTTCCAAGTTAAAGTTGTAGATGGTTTATTTAGTTCCGCATAGAAAATACCACTACCGGGATTTGGATATACCTGAAGTTGATTTGATAAAGAGGTGCCTGTTATTCTTCCTTTGTTAGTAGTTGTTGTTGATGGAGAAATCCGGTTACCATTACTTGGTGGTGGTGGATCACAAGGTGTTGGTATTGCAAGAGTACCTGTTATTGCATCAAAAGAAGAACCGGCAAGCGCATCAAACCCGCCCTTTAAATAAATATCTCCTTCACTGATAAAAGAAACATGACTACCCGCATCTAGGATATAAGGATTAGGCGCTACTGTAGGATCAGGATCTACAGCAGTGCCAGCATAAATGGCATTAAATGCAGTATAATTTATTTGTTGAGGTTGTGTAACAGTGGTGTTTTGCAGGTATTGAATGGGAGATAAATTTTTAGCGATTGCACCTCCGTTACCTAATACTTTAAACCGATCCGGATTCAATGTATTGGGATAATCATCAAATAGTAAAGTTCCGCCGGGTTGCACATCAAAAGTTGCATCAAATATTTTTACACAGGGCTCTATAGTTACCTGACTTAAATCAGTGAGTTTGTATATTGAAGCGTAAACAGAATGTGCCGGTATTAATGGGTCATGTGGATAATTTATATTCTCACATCTAAGGTCCGTTCTTATAGGTACATTTCTTTCATCAAATGGGCCACCATTAGCAAGAATATTATCTGCTGTTACTTCTGCAACTGTTGGATAAACCCCTCTAACAGTCTTAAATGAATAACCAGAGGGAAAATGAAAATTGTTAGCACCAGAGGTAAAAGTTACTTCTGATGGGTTATAAATATTTTTCTCAATTGGGTTAACAACAGTCATATCTATATTTCTATCAATATAGTAGGAGTGTTTTAAACCATTCATTGCCTGCACCTGTGTATTATTAATAGGGTCTTCTTGGTAACCGGCAATATTTTTACCTCTATGTTGCAGCAAAGGTGCAGATACAAGTGAGTATGGTGGAAAATAAATGAAATTATAAAAAGGGGCACCGGTGCTTAACCCGCTCATATAAGTACTAAACGAAACTGGTAGTAATGTTTCAGGTTCTGTGCATGGTTGAAGATTAGCAAGTTCATTAAATGGAAAATAATTTATCGTTCCATTTGACATAATTATTTGGTTATCTGTTTCATTGAAATTATGGCCTTGATAATTAATCAATAATTCAGGCTCAAAAAACACATCATATTCCGTTTCATTACATAAATCACAATTGCAATTGCAAAAAGGGTAATAACGCATTCGTCCTCTGGTATTGTCATACAACCAGGAAAATGAGTAAATTACCGGAGCAGTCGGTGGGGAAGTTGAAAGTGGCTGGCAATGTACATATACAGTATGCTTGATTACCGTATGAGGTAGCACTTTTGCATAGTTATTTGAAACGATAAGAACTTGAGCAAATGCTTCAGAGGCTAGTGCCTGTATGTTGTTATTAAATCTTCGCGGGAATGGTAATATATTAGATAGTAATCCCCACCCCTGAGGATTGTTCGGGTCAGAATTGTATGCGTCAGCCGGCATAACCAGGTCGCGTGTAGATGTACCTATTAATGCAGAACAACCAGTGGCATTAAAGGTACACTCAGGCATAAATGGAAAAGAAACAGCTTCCATCCCATAAGTTAAGTATAAACCATAGCCGGGGCCTATGTTTAAATACTCATTCCATGGATGAAGTTTAAGATTGATTTCATATTCTCCAGCATAACCTGAGATTGTTGATCGATTTCCCCACGAATATGGAATCTGAGTAAAATTAAAGTCATACCAACTAGGAGGATAAATTGTTAAATTATTTGCAATATTAAGAGGGCTGATTGTTTGATACGGGTTTATAACATTTTGAGAGAACGCATAGTTACTTAAAAATAAAAAGAATAGTAGATTGCCAAAATAATTTTTCATATTATGATTTAATTAATTTGTTAGTATATAGTTCGTTTCCATCTGTACCTCGAATAGTAAATATATAAATCCCGTTCTCCACATTTTTTAATGATATTTTATTTTCTGCATCATTTAGAAATTTGTATTCTGAATAAATAATTCTTCCGGACAAATCATAAAGACTTAAATTATAATAACCTGATAGATTACCCGTAATATTGATAAAAGTATTAAATGGGTTTGGGTATATTTGTATCGTATTGATAGCATAATTGATTAGTCCTGTTGACTGGCATTCAGTATTAAAGACCAGATTAAAAGTATTATTAGTAACATCTTGAATTCGATACAAAGAAGTAACCGTATCTTCACTTAAAGGGTAGTCGATCATTGATAATGGCACATCGACAGTAGTGGTATCGTTAAAAGGTAAATCATAACAGCCTGAGCCATCTAGCTTAGACTTAATTAAAAGCACATTGTAAGGGGAATTAATCGCATAACGTAACATGCCAACAATTATTAAGCTTGAATCTTCAATCAAAAAATCTGCAAGATAGATATTGGTGAATGGGGTAGAAAAATTCCAGAATGCGGCTTTTACACTTTTTAGTACCCCGGTTGAATCAAAATGATAGACAGCGGCACCGCTCGTACAAATTATTTCGTTAGTTGTAGGGAGGAAGTGAGCACTGCTAAAGGTTTTCGAATTAAATCCAGGACCGTTTTCTTTTGCATACTTTATGTTATTTGCTGTATCAATCATAACCAATAATCCATTTTCGCCGGGATAAGAATTACGGTAAGTGTTTGCACTAAGAAAAATATCGCCTGTAACAGGTGATATTGTAATTACCGAAGATCGTATTAGGGAGGAATCCGCCAGGAATATTGTTTTTACAGGAGTTCCATCCAATTCAAAAATGGATAAAAATAATATGCTTGTCGGGTTTATGCTATCCAAAATCATTTCAGAATATATATATAATCGGTTATTGAAATTATTAATGACGCCATTATAAAAAACTGTTCGAAGGCTATTGGGAAGATGATACTTCTTGCTCCATAGGAGGTCGCCGGATGAGGAACTAATTGCTACAAGAATGCCATCAATTTGAGAGTTCCCCGTTGTGCCTCCGCTCATCAATAAGGTGTCCCCCTT
>JANOBN010000166.1:0-2798 GCA_031411675.1 Bacteroidota bacterium
AGCCTGATAAATAAATTGCAACCTTCACTTGGTTTAAAAACGGGACGCATATCCAAACAACATCATAAAGGAATTCATACCACTACCTTTGCACAAATGCATAGGCTGGATAACGGTGGCTATATCATTGACACGCCAGGAATAAAAGAATTCGTTAACATTGAATTTATAACTCAGGAAATCTGTCATTATTTTGTAGAGATGCGCAGCTTAATGAATGAATGCCGGTTTAACAATTGTTTGCATGATAACGAAAGCAACTGTGCAGTAAAAGCAGCTGTTGAAGCGGGAAAAATACATCCTTCAAGATATTATAATTACCTTGGTATGTTGCATAATGTAGACCACTATAGATGAAATTATAAATCCGATAGCTATCGGATCTAAATTATAAATTCTAAATTGGAATAAGGGAAATTATTATTGAATTGTTGGTTTGAAGATCGCACTGCTTCTAAGTGACTAAGTTATTACATGCAAAAAGATATTAGAAAAATAACTATTAACCATTAACTAATAACTCAATAACCATCACCCGCATGCGCACCGTAATACAACGCGTTTCTTCTGCTTCTGTTTTGATTGATAATAGTGAAACACGTAGCATTGGCAAGGGCTTGGTTATATTGGTTGGATTTGAAGATAGTGATGATGAAAGTGATGTTTCGTGGATTTGTAAAAAGATAATACAACTTCGGATATTTGGGGATGCACAAGGTAAAATGAATTTATCGGTGGAAGATATTAAAGGCGAATTATTGTTGATTTCACAATTTACGTTGCATGCATCTACCGTTAAAGGAAATCGTCCTTCATTTATAAAAGCTGCCCGTCCTGAAAAAGCAATTCCGCTTTATGAAAAAGCAATTTCAGAATTAAAACAACTCGGTGCCGAAATTAAGACAGGAGAATTTGGGGCAGTTATGAAAGTGTCATTGGTGAATGATGGTCCGGTTACTATTGTGATGGATTCGAAAAACAGAGAATGATTTATTTTCCAATATATATTAACTTAATAAAAACAATAAAATGACAATTTCAGGTGCACAGAAAATTGTTGATGACTGGATCAATCAATACGGTGTCCGATACTTCAACGAACTAACCAATATGGCTTTACTTGCAGAGGAAACAGGTGAAGTGGCGCGTATCATAGCAAGGATGTACGGGGAACAGTCATTCAAGAATAAAGATGAGGAAGCCAACCTTGGTGATGAACTGGCCGATGTGCTATTCGTATTAATATGTATCGCCAACCAGACCGGAATCAATCTCGAAGAGGCTTTTCAGCGCAATATGGAGAAAAAGGCTACCAGAGATAAGGACAGGCATCTGAGTAATAAAAAGCTAAACAAGTGACAGACAATGATTTGTTGAAAACTGCTGAAATGATGTACTACCGTCACACCTTCATTTCTACTATCTTTGGGCGCTGACCCTCTTAATTTCTGAATGATTCTAGATATATTTCTTACTGCTTTCCTTGTTTTCTTAAATGGATTTTTTGTTGCTGCTGAGTTTGCCATCGTAAAGGTGCGTTCCTCACAGATGGATGTAAAGGCAAGCCAGGGCAACCGTCTCGCTAAAATTTCTCAAAAAATACTAGCCAAACTCGATAGTTATCTTTCTGCCTGTCAGGTAGGAATTACTATTGCCAGTCTTGCTTTGGGTTGGATCGGCGAAAGTGTAGTAGCACGCTTAATGCATGTGTTTTTACATTCAATAGGATACGACCTTGCTCCTGATGCTGCACACCGCATTGCAGTACCGGTGGCATTTGTTTTCATTACAGTAATGCATATTGTTTTCGGAGAACAGGCACCTAAAATTGTGGCCATTAAACATCCGTTACCAATGACAATGGGAGTGGCAATTCCACTACGCATATTTTATTTTGTATTTCGTCCTTTCATTTGGTTTGTAAATGAATTCTCCAATCTTCTATTACGTTTTATAGGGATTAATGCCAGACAAATGGGAGAGATTCACAGCGAAGAAGAGTTGCGCATGTTACTTACCGAAAGTGAAGAAGGTGGTGCAATTAAGCAATCAGAGCATGAGTTGATACAAAATGTTTTTGAGTTTGATGACAGGGTGGTTAAACAGATTTTGATTCCCCGCACAAAAATTTCTGCAATTGATGTTGAGTTAAGTAATGAAGAAGTGATTCAGCGTGTGGTGGATGAAGGTTATTCCAGGATGCCGGTATTTCAGGAGTCGCTGGATAATATTATCGGATTGGTATATGCAAAAGATCTGATACGTTTATTACACAACAAACAATTTAAAAGCGTACAGGATATTTTGCGTCCTGCCTATTTCGTTCCATTAAATAAAAGAGTCAATGATTTGCTTCGTGAATTTCAGACACAACATATTCAGCTTGCTATTGTAACGAATGAATTTGGCGGAACAGCAGGTATTGTAACACTGGAAGATATTATTGAAGAGCTGGTAGGGGAGATACAGGATGAATACGATGATGAAAAACCGGCAGTAGAAAAGAAAAGTGAAACAGAGTTTATTGTAAATGCAATGGCTAATATCACTGATGTAAATGATGTACTGCCAATTGAACTTCCCGAGAATTTTAATTATGATACTGTTTCCGGGTTGTTGAATTATATATATGGACGTATCCCTGCCGTTAATGAAAAAAGAATATTCGGCGGCTATGAGTTCACCATTATTAAAAGATTCAAACACAGTGTTGACCTGGTGAAGATGGTTGTGGTGGATACAGAATCAGTGGATGAGGAAGCATAGATTTAATTGGCTAATTAGCTAATTAGCTAATT
>JANOBN010000167.1:0-2590 GCA_031411675.1 Bacteroidota bacterium
CCTATTGTAGCTGACCAGATTATGTGCATCACTTTAAGCATTTTTGGCTTCTTTTTTCACTGCAATTGTTGCAAAACCAATGGCGCCATAACTAAACTTACCAAAGAAATGCCGGATAAATTGAACACGGATTATCAATAGATAAAAGGCCTGAGGAAATAATACTGTGATCAGAAATAAAGGATTCCAGCCTGTATATATAATTTTCAGATGTAATGCTTTAGCAAGTTGATTCCACATTCTTAGCCAGGGCTTAGTGCTTAGCGTAATTGCAGCACCAATGACGTCTGCTACCGGGGTAATGGATTTAATTTCGAAGTTTTCAGCGGTTAGCAAATATCGCAAACCCTGCTCCGTATAGCGATAATGATCGTAAACACCATCAACTGTGGGCACCACAAATGGCGTGGTAAGAATTATGGCTCCGCCGGGTTTTAAAATACGGTGTATCTCTCTTAGCATTAGCCGTGGTTCCGGCATGTCATGCATAACTTCTGTGCTCAATACAGCATCCACACTGTTATTTTCAAGAGGGATTTCAGTCGCTGAACAATATATATCAATGTTTTCTTTAGGAAATGGAGAATCCGGCAAGTCTGCACCCAATGTCTTACTAAAGTATGGGGCATATAATGCATAATAAGGCCTGGGACCGCAACCCAGATCCAGCAACAATTCTTTTTTTATTCCGGAACGAAAATATTTTCCCAGTATCTGATCACGCAAGGTATTCTCAATAACAGCACCGGGATTAGTCAGTCTCATTTCAGATAATTTTTGATGTTATGCTGGTGGTAAGTGTCATAAATCCCGGCAGATTTTTTCTGTTGTAGGTTTTCATTTCTTTTAGAAATTCAAAACGCTGACTAATAATCGGGGAGGGCGCAACCGATGTGATGGGTAAACCAAAGTGAAAATTATTAAACCTGTTCTGAAGACGCATCATTTTTTTGCCGAAGATGGAAAATACAGATGGCAGCACGAAACCCTTATGTAAAAAGTATAAACTTTCCGATACTTCCAATTTGGCATTTCTCGAAATCTGATAGCGGTTCATTTCAGGGAGATACATTGGATACTTGCGGAATATTTCATCACAAAATGTTTCATATGCTTTGTCAAAATTCTTAACCCATATATCGAGTGCCTTTACTGAAGGAGTTTGCACAAACCAGTTTTGAGCAACTTGACGGAGCTCCATAAGCAAATTCATTACCGGACCCGAAGTTATATTCAGATATTCCAGATCATAGATGATGCCTTTCATGTGTTGAAGAAAAGAACGCAGGTTGATAGTCTGATAGGTGAGTTGTATTTTAAGATCAATATAATTTGCTATCAGGAATTCTAATGCTGTCTGTATTTTTAATGCAGCCAGCTCCTCCGCTGTTTTAATATCTTTATTGAGCGATTCCAGATCAATGCCGTTCAACAAGACATGATCACTCCAAAGAGTAAAATGCAGATTTTTAAAGAAGTGATCTTCTGAAACGGCCATTATACCGTGAGTAAATAAAGGTTTATATTTATCAGGTATGCCTTCAAATCCGGTAAGAAAACATTCTTCATCATTCTCAAAAACAATCAGCAAATCAAGATCAGAAACTCCCGGAACTGTAATATTTCCGAATCGGTAAAAAGATTTCACTCCGGGTATCAAAGAAATTTTTGCAACCAGCCATTGCGTAGCTTCCTCATAGAGTGCTCTTTCAAGAAGTACGGGTCGGTTTATATATTTCAAATGATGTTAGTATTTCTTAATAATTAAGATTAACGTTATTTAGATGCTTGTACAATTATGCTTTTTCTTTTTTCAAGCAGTGAAAGGTCAGGAAAGTTCCCTTCGCCGGACTGCATTTCTTTTGCATTGGTAAAACCGGCTTCGCCAAATAATTTCAACAGGGCCGGTACATTGTACATATAACGGTGGTGACTAAAAGGGTCATGCAGTTCTTCATAAGGTTCCGACATAAATTTCTGTATCGGAATGAGCTCACCATTATTGTAGGATTGTATAGCTTCTTTCATTCGTTCTACTTCAGCATCCAGAGAAGGTACCAGTATTCTAACCATACCACCCGGTTTTAAAACCCGCTTCGATTCTATTAAAACAAATTTTGCCGAATCATAAGTAAGGTGCTCCATAAAATGACTGGAAAATATATTAGCAACCATATTATCCTCAAAAGGGAGACCATAAAACAAATTGTGATGTATCACTTTGCCGCTTTTTATTTTAGCGTAAAACTCAGCGAATGATTGTTTCTTACTTCTTTTAGAAAAGGGATAAGCCATGCGAAGGAAAAACGGGGGAAGATTTACAAAGAAGATAGTTATGCCACCACTGATTCCCATCCAACGCGGGGGATTATCTGTGCTGCTGCCCAGGTTGATGCCGGTATATTTATGGGTATCAAATTTATAGGTCTTGTTTTTCTTAAGCAGTAATATCCATGCATTAACTGTATCGTTCAGAAGAAATCTGAAAAATATGCGTATGATATCAGAGAAACTTCTTCTTTCCACGATTTTTATATTATTGTCTGTTGCCATTACTTTCTCTGAATTATGAAAAACGTTTTAATGAAAT
>JANOBN010000168.1:0-7545 GCA_031411675.1 Bacteroidota bacterium
CTATTTCAATGTTCCGAAAAAATATGAACACCGTGTTTTGTTCTGGGGAATTCTTGTTGCTCTTGTATTGCGCGGCACCTTCATCATTTGTGGAGTTGCTCTCTTTAACAGGTTCACCTGGATGATTTATTTATTCGGAGGGATATTGGTTTATACGGGAATCAAAATGTTTTTTCATAATGAACAAGAAAAACACGATTTATCAGAAAATTTCATTGTGCGGTTATGCAAAAGAATATTTCCGGTTACTTCTGATTACCATGGTCATGATTTTGTAACACGAATTAACAATCAGTTTGCATTTACACCACTCTTTCTGGTACTAATGGTGATAAATATTACAGATGTTGTTTTTGCATTAGATTCTATTCCTGCAGTGCTGGCAATCAGCAATGATACATTTATCGTTTATACTTCCAACATCTTTGCAATACTGGGTTTGCGCTCCATCTATTTTGCCCTCTCCGGAATGATGCATTTATTCCGTTTCCTTAAGTACGGACTTGCCTTTATCCTTTCCTTTGTGGGAATAAAAATGCTGATAGGTGAGTGGTATCACATCAGCACCATCTGGGCATTAACAATTGTTGGAGGCACACTTGCTGTAAGTATGATTGCGTCTCTGATTTTTAAAAAAGGTGATACATGAAAATTGCTTTTTTATTTGATTATCTGAATTATTATCTGAATTCGGTAAACAGGCATTCCATACATTCTCCTTTTGTTTATCAATTAACTGATGAGGTAATCTATTATGATTATAAAGATACTTTTACTCGTAAAATAGAAACCATCAGAAAAAAACTGAAAAAGGATCGGCGAATGATTGATTTAATTGAATTGGGTGCCGGTTCAGCTTTATCTTCCAATAAAAAAGTTAGCGTTGCATCTTTGGCAAGTAATTCAGCTAAGCCGCCACGTTATGCCCGATTGCTGTATCGCATTGTTCAACATTTTAAACCGGCAGTAATGTTAGAGCTGGGCACTTCATTAGGCATAAGCGCTATGTATCAGGCTTCCGGCAATCCTGATGGTAAGCTTATAACAATTGAAGGTACGCCGGCCATCGCAGAAATCGCTAAAAACTCCATTGTTAATGCAGATTTGAATAACATTGAAGTAGTGACAGGCTCATTTGAGGAACAATTGCCTCAGGTTTTAAAAGGCATTAATCACCTTGACTACGTGTTTATCGACGGAAATCACCGAAAAGTGCCCACATTAACCTACTTTGAACAATGTCTCGTTAAATCACATAATAATACGATTTTTGTGTTTGATGATATAAACTGGAGTGAAGAGATGAAAGCTGCCTGGCAAATAATTAAGTCACATGAAAAAACAAGAGTCAGTATAGATCTTTTTATGTTGGGAATTGTATTTTTGAATCCGGAATTGAGTAAACAGGACTTTACCATAAGACTTTAAGGAAATTATAAATTCTAAATTCTAAATTACTTATTCGTAAATCGTAAATCAAAAATCGTAAATCAAAAATCGTATCCCGATAGCTATCGGGACGTAAATCAAAAATCGTAAATCGTAAATCAAAATGTCTGTAATCAGTTTAAAAGATATTTCCCGAATATATAAAGTAGGTACTGAAACAATTTATGCCTTGCGAAGCATATCTTTAGATATAAATAAAAATGAATATGTGGCATTGATGGGATCTTCCGGCTCAGGAAAATCAACGCTGATGAATGTACTAGGTTGCCTCGACACCCCTTCAGCAGGACAATATTCACTGGAAGGAAAAATGGTTTCTAATATGACAGATAATGAATTGGCAGAGATCAGAAACAGAATGATTGGATTTGTTTTTCAGACATTCAACCTCCTGCCTCGTTACTCTGCATTGGAAAATGTTGCATTACCTTTAGTGTATGCAGGTGTCTCCAGAGAGGAACGAATGGATCGTGCAGCAAAAACATTACGTGATGTTGGCTTAGGTGATAGAATGACGCATAGACCAAATGAATTAAGTGGTGGTCAAAGGCAGAGAGTTGCAGTTGCCCGTGCATTGGTTACCAATCCTGCAATTATTTTGGCCGATGAGCCAACTGGTAATCTGGATTCGAAGACATCAGAAGAAATTATGGGATTATTTGGTGAAATACACAGTAAGGGAAATACCGTTATTCTGGTAACGCATGAAGAAGATATTGCCCGCCATGCCCATCGTATTGTACGACTAAAAGACGGAATGGTAGAAGGCGACGGACCCAATGATAGGATAGTTAAAGCAAAAGCAATGTCATGAAAATATATACAAAAACCGGTGATAAAGGCCTGACTTCATTAATCGGCGGAACACGCGTACCCAAGCATCATTTGCGTATTGAAGCCTATGGCACCATTGACGAATTAAACTCGTGGATTGGATTAATACGCGATCAGCAAATTAATGACAAGTCAGTAAAGGCATTGTTGGAAATACAGGACAGACTTTTTACTATTGGGTCATTATTGGCTGAGGACCCTGAAAAATCGCGCATGAAATTACCACGCATCAATAATGATGACATCACTTTTTTAGAACAAGAAATTGATACAATGAATGATGTTATTCCTGAATTAAAATCATTTATACTTCCGGGTGGCCATACAACCGTTTCTTATTGTCATATTACCCGCTGTATTTGCAGAAGAGCAGAACGGATAATTGTTCATTTAAGTGAGGAGGTGGTGTTGGATGAAAAAATAATTATATATATAAACCGTCTCTCTGATTATATTTTTACTTTAGGAAGATATTTGGGCAACAGGCTTCAGGCTATGGAGACGCCCTGGCTACCCAGAATTTAACTTTAAAACCATTTTTTTATTATCCCGAATAATAAACTTTACGAAAGTTGTAACTTATTTTCAGGTATGGGCGTCCTAATTTCAGAACCACGCTTATACCTGCTCTTATGAAACATTTTCTTACTCTCATTACCCTTATTTTTACTCTGACATACACCAGTTCCTATGCTCGTCCTGACGACATACATGGACTGGTAACCGACAAACAGAATAAATCAGTAGAGTTTGCCAATGTTGTATTACTAAGTGCAACGGATAGTGCATTAGTGAAAGCAGCAATAACCGATGAATCGGGCAAGTTTATTTTTGAAGGGATCCCGGTCGGTAATTATATCATCCTGGTAGCTCAAATAGGATTCGAAAAATATTCGGCGCATATTACTCTGAATGGCACCAATAAAGACTTACCTGCTATACAACTGCAAAACGGTGCTGTCAATCTCAAAGAAACTACTGTATCTGCCACCAAACCCTTAATTGAACATCACATTGATAAAACAGTAGTAAATGTAGAAAACAGTATTATTAGTGCAGGCTCCACATTGATAGATATACTAAAACGTTCGCCGGGAGTAACTGTGGATAATGACGGCAATGTAAGTTTAAAAGGAAAACAAGGTGTGTTGATTATGATGGATGGAAAGCCGACTTATCTTTCGCAAGCAGACTTAACTAATCTATTAAAAAGCCTTCGGTCAGATGATATTTCACAAGTGGAAATTATCACCAATCCTTCCGCTAAATATGATGCAGCAGGAAATTCAGGGATCATTAATGTACGCTTACGAAAAAAACAGAATCTGGGATTTAACGGATCGTGGCACAGTAGTTATGGACAAGGAGTTTATCCTGATTTTAGTTTTGGTCCGAATTTGAATTACCGCACTGAAAAATTTAACCTTTTTGGCAGTTATAATTTTTGGAGAGGATATTATTTCGAGGATAATCATCTAGTTAGAAAATTTACGGAGGAAAGTGCGGTTTCTGTTTTTGATCAGAATTCTTTTGACAAAGCAAGAAATGATAATCATAATGTAAGAGCAGGAATGGACTATTTCTTTAATGATAAACATACAACAGGATTTCTGTTCCGCTCCAACCTCAGTACCAATAACGACAGAACTACCAGCACCACAGCCGTTAATAATGCCGGATTCCTTGATTCTTCCTATACAACTGAAAATAAGAACGACAGTAAATACACCAACTTTACATTCAATGTAAATCATGTTTTTCATATTGATACTACAGGACGTGAAATTTCGGCAGATGTTGATTATGCTACTTATGACAACAGCACTGATTTTAATTTCCGTACCGATCATTATTCCGGAAATCCATCTTACATTCCTTATACAGATTTGGAAAAAAGTATACAACCTGCAACCATTACGATTCGCTCTGCCAAAGTTGATTATACGCATCCCTTCCATAAAAAAATGAAACTGGAAACAGGAGTTAAATCAAGTTATGTAGAAACTGACAATGATGTAAAATACTTTCACATTATAGATAATAACGATGTGAAGGATACCGGAAAAACCAATCATTTTATCTATCAAGAAAATATTAACGCTGCATATTTAAACTGGAGCGGCCAATTTGGAAAACTTGGTTTGCAATTTGGTTTGAGAGGCGAACAAACGATTGCGAAAGGCGAGCAAATTACCACAGCACAAAACTTTGAACGTGATTACCTCCAGCTATTCCCCAGTGCATTTATCAATTATAAAATAAGCGACAAACATGAGGTAGGATTAAACTACAGCCGACGGATTGATCGTCCTGCCTATCAACAGTTAAATCCATTCCGCTACTTCTTAGATCCTTACACTTTCCAGGAAGGTAATCCTGCGCTTGAACCACAATATACACATTCGGTGGAAGCGTCTTACACGTTTATGGGAATGGTATCCGCTGCCATAAATTACAGTCAGACTACCGATGCCATGACACAAATCACCAAACAAATCGATAGTACCAGAACTACATTTGTTACGACTGAAAATTTAGCATCACATGATAATTATGGCATTTCTTTAAGCATCCCTTTTGAAATAACCAAATGGTGGCAGACGAGTAATAACATCAACGTATTTAACAATTTTTATGAGGGTGTTGTATCAGGAGGTAATGTAAAAAAGAGATTGACTACTTTTCTTTTCAATTCAAGCAACTCGTTTAAATTACCTCATGGATGGTCCATGGAAGTGGGAGGTTATTACAACTCCAGGTTAATATTCGGAACGTTTGTTATTGATCCGCAATTTTCAGTTAATGCAGGTTTTGGAAAATCATTTTTTCATAATCGTTTAAACATGAGAATTGAAGCAAGTGATATTTTCCATACAGAAACCACCAGTTCCGTGATTAAGTATAACAACATAGATGCTACTTTTGATCAGATCAACGATACTCAATATGCACGGTTACATCTCACCTACAATTTCGGAAAACAAACAGTAGAGCAAGCCCGAAGAAGACGGGGCGGTGCAGAGGATGAGTTGAACAGAGTGAGACAAGGAAGATAGAAGGAAATTATAAATTCTAAATTATAAATTCTAAATTAATGCTGAATTCTACATTCTGAATTCTACATTCTGCATTATTTCTTGGTAAAATGGTTTCTTTTATTATCTTTATGGTCCAAACCACTATACCATGAAGCAGGCACAATTACTTGTTTTAACTCTTTTTCTACTCTATAACACACAATCAAATGCACAATGCTCGGGTCAATATTCACCGGCCGGGTATGCGGTAAGTTTTACCGGGGTTAATTTGTCGGTTTATGACAGTACACCGGTTGCCAATACTACTTATATTATAGAATACGGTTTATCCGGTTTTACTCCCGGAACAGGGGCATCAGCCGGAGTTGGAGGAACGGTAAACTCGTACACAAATGCCACTCCTTTTAATACCGGTTTCTTTGGCTTGCAGCAGGCAACGGTTTATGACTATTACATCAGAAAAAGCTGTAACGGAAGCTATAGTGTTAATAGTACAAAATACTCTATTTATACCTTTTACGATTGTAGCACCACCCCTACTATTACCTGCGGGCAAGTTGTGCAGCCGAACTATACTGCCGGTGTGGGTGCATGGAGAAAAAACTGTGGCGGTGCAGGAAAAGAACAGCTTTATTATTTTACCGCGTCCATCAGCGGGACATATACCATTAACATTACGGGTTCTGCTAGTCCGATTTCTTTTTACTACATCTCCGGAACAAATTGTAGCAGCAGCTGGAATTGCATTGGCAAAAATTCCATCAATACCTTGCAATATCAATTAAGCCTTATTGCAGGAACTTACACTTTTATGGCTGATCCTGATTTTATAACAGGAGGAACTGCCGGGACATTTAGTATTACCTGTCCTTGTGCTGCCCCAACTAATGTTCAGGCAAGTAATTATACTCAAACATCTGCAATTATTAACTATACCGGAAGTGCAACTATTCTTGAATACGGCCCAAGTGGTTTTACTCCGGGCACCGGTGCTTTACCGGGCGTTAACGGAACTATTCGCAATGCTTATAATGGCGTTCAATTAACGGGATTAACTCCGGGCACTACCTATAAGTTGTATGCCAGAAATAATTGTTCCGGAGTGTACAGTCTTAACACTAGTCCTATTTATTTCAATACACTATCATGCCCGATTATCACTACGTATACTTCAGGCTCATTAATGATTAATCAAAATAATTTTTATGGTGTAAGTTTATATCCTAATCAATTTCAAGGATGTGGCGGCAATGGAGAGCAAAAAATTATCAGATACACCCCTACTACTTCAGGGTATTTCGAAATGAGTATTACGAATGATTTCTGGCCAAATCCTCAAACGTTAACTCTCGGTTACCGTGTGGCAAGTGCTGTTTGTGATTTAAGCGGATATCAGTGTTTGTATCCATATTACACTTACTATAATAACCCCAACCCTCAAAGTACAGACTACTATCGAATCGGAACTTTAACTGCCGGTACTACCTATGAATTCCTTATGACTCCTTATGATTCATTATTGTATGGTCAATCAACCATTAATATATATTGTGGTAATGTAACAGGAATTACAACTTCTAATATTCAATCAACAAGTGTTAACGTTAATTATTATTGCAGTTGTCCGAACTCGATTTATCTGGAGTATGGACTTGCCGGCTTCACACCCGGTACAGGATCTGCTGTCGGTGGAGGAACATTGGTTCAACCCGGTGGAACACCATACACTATCATAGGGCTGTTACCTTACACAAAATATGATGCCTATTTCCGTTCTTCCTGTAGCGGAACGTTTACTTCAAACACGAAATTTACATTTACCACTTTACCAAATTGCAGTGCTGCACCGCAAGTTTCATGCGGAGATACCATTATTTATAAACATTTTCTTTCCGATAAAAGTGGTGTATGGAGTAATTATGGATGTGCAACAGGAATGGATTCCAAAGAAGATATGTATCGTTTTACTACCACTCAAGCCGGATATTATTCTTTATACAATTATGGGGGTGCATATTATACCGGGAATACCATTACTGCCTATTATAAACCGACAGCCGGCGCTTGCGATGCATCATCTTGGACATGTATAGGAAACGTTAATCAACATCCACAAACATTTACTTTTGGTCCTCTCACTGCCAATACTTCCTACAATCTTCTTTTTGACGGAAATTCCAGTGCAGGCAATACCTGGAAATATATGAAGTTGCAATGTGCAGTA
>JANOBN010000169.1:0-5690 GCA_031411675.1 Bacteroidota bacterium
TACCCGCCACGATTTTCTGATTACTATTTGTACAAACACTAAATAAAGAAAATATGTATCGTTCCACAAATGACTGGATTGCAGCTTTAGAAAAGGCGGGGGAATTGGTAAGGATTAAAGAGTATGTAAATCCTCATCTCGAAATTACGGAGATTACAGATCGCATAAGCAAAGAATATGGCCCTGCTTTATTATTTGAAAATACAGGTACCGGTTTTCCTGTGCTGATAAATTCAATGGGTACAGAAAAACGCATGGCAATGGCTCTCGGTGTTGAACGACTGGATGCTATTGCGGAAGACATAGAGCAACTTTTTAAAGATCTCACAGGACCGAAGCAATCATTTTATGAGAAGCTGAAGATGCTGCCACAGTTAGGTGCAATAGCCTCCTGGATGCCGAAAGAAATCAGTGGAAGAGGTGCTTGTCAGGAAGTGGTGATGAAGGACCCGGATATAACGAAGTTTCCTGTATTAAAATGCTGGCCGGAAGATGGAGGTCCTTTTATTACGTTACCTGTTATTCAAACCCGCGATCCGTTAACCGGTATTCGTAATGTGGGTTTGTACCGTATGCAGGTTTTTGATAAGCAACTTACCGGAATGCACTGGCATCGTCATAAAGTATCAGCCAGACATTTTAATGAGTATAAAAAATTAAAACAACGAATGCCTGTTGCTGTAACGATAGGAGGTGATCCAGCATTGGCTTATTCAGCAACAGCACCCTTGCCGGATGGTGTTGATGAATTTATGCTGGCCGGTTTTATACGTCGTAAAAAAGTGGAACTGGTAAAATGTGTGAGCATCGATATGCATGTTCCTGCGGATGCAGATATAGTAATTGAAGGTTATATTGATCCGGAAGAAGATTATATATTGGAAGGACCTTTCGGAGATCATACAGGATACTATTCATTGGCTGATTTTTATCCGAAGTTTCACATAACTGCCATTACACACCGTAAGGATGCTATATTTAATGCCACGATTGTAGGGATACCACCACAGGAAGATGCATGGATTGGCAAAGCCACCGAGCGTATTTTTTTGGCACCCATTAAAATGACTATGGTTCCGGAAATCGTGGATATGGTTTTACCGGTGGAAGGTGTTTTTCATAATCTGGTTATTGTTAAAATTAAAAAGGATTATCCGGGGCAAGCATTAAAAGTAATGAATTCCATGTGGGGTGCAGGACAGATGATGTTTACCAAGATGATGATAATTGTTGACGGTGATGTAAATATTCACGATCAGAAAGAAGTGGCACATTATATGGCACAGAATACAGATGCATACCGTGATTTTATTTTCACTCAGGGTCCAGCCGATGTGCTGGATCATAGTTGTTCTTCCATGGCATTTGGCGGAAAGATGGGCATTGATGCAACTTATAAAATGGAAGAGGAATTACAGGGTATTGAAAGAAAAAATACCGATGCAATGGCACTTAAAAATGATATTGTAGGTGTAGAAGAAGTGTGCTCGCGGTTTCCGGAAATTAATCAGGTGAATGTGAAGCTGATGATGATGGGATTACCATTGGTATTTATCTCCATTGAAAAAAATAAACGTAATCATGTAAATGAACTGGCTGCATCATTATTGATGAATGATTGTTTCAGCAATATAAAAATGCTGATGTTTCTGGAACATACTTTTGACATTTCCGATATTGCAGATACGGTTTGGCGTTTCTCCAATAATCTGGACCCTAAAAGAGATCATCTTATTATTCGTGCAAAGGATAGCAATGAGGAGAATCATGTAATTTTTGACGGGACAAGAAAAACAAAGGAACATGATGGATTTAATCGCGAATGGCCTAATATCCTTGCTTCACAAATAGATACAATTGAACACATCGATGAAATGTGGCCACGTTTGGGTTTAGGAAAATTGTTACCATCTCCATCAAGAAAGTATGCTACACAATTGTATAAAGGTGGAGCGGTAGCACAATAGTTTTTTATTATTCTGAAGTTTTTTTGTTGATTTGAAAAGTAGCTTTAACAGGCCGGTGATCACTAAGTTTTACATCAGGAATTGCATAGCTGTTGCATTTAAATGCATCATCAAATAAAACATTATCAATTCTGAAAAAAGGAATTTTACCAATATAAGTAACCCCCATTCCTTTGCCATGCGATTTGAAAGAATCATTTAATCCTTCACTTAATATATGATAGACATAAGAAAAGGGAGGGTCATTAAAATCGCCACAAACAATGATTGGATAAGGTGATAGATTCATATGAATTTTTAATTCATCCACTTGCTGTGCACGTTTTATGGCACCTTCTTTTAAACGGTATAAAATAGATTTTGAAGAACGCAGTATCTGTTCATTAGATCCGGAGTCGGGTGATTCAATAAACTGATAATCCTTTTCTTTAAAATGATTGGATTGCAGATGTACATTGTAAATACGCAAAGTGTCATCACCAATTTTCATATCGGTAAAAAGACCAAAATTAGATTTACCTTCCTCAAAAAGCACTTTGCCTTTTCCAACTATTGGAAAACGGGTAAATGTAGCAAGGCCCCAATGGTCCGTTTTACGCATCGTTTTACCATATTCCACATGAGCATTAGTTGCTTCAAGGAAACTTTTTAAAGCAATGGTGTTTTGAAAGTCACCTTTATCTGCATTATAATATTCCTGAAAGCAAATAATGTCCGGTTGATCTTTTTTCAGGTGATCGAAAATTTCTGCTCTGGTTTTTAAATTACCTGTCCAGTTATATAAATCAAAAAGACGCACATTAAAACTCATAATAGAAAAATCATTCTCTGATTTTGATTCACTTCCTTTAGAATTAAACTGAAAGAGCAATGCTAGTTGTGCATAACCAAGAATAATAATTACAATAGAAATCAAGCTACATTGGTATTTTGTTAATAGCCAGAATATGACAAATATTACATTAAGGAATAATAAATAGGGATAACTAATGGCAATGAGTTCTGCCGGCCAGAATTTAGCAGGGCTAATTTTACAGCAAATCTGTGCCGCTAAAAGTAGAATAGCCGCAAGGATATTAAGTAATAAAATGATTCTGTGAAAGACAGTTATCCGGATGTTTTTCTTCTCCATTGCTAAAAAGCCACGTAACTCCCGAAAGTAAATCATAAAATTGAACTAATTTTGCCGGGGAAATAAGAATTAACTTTTTTTTCAAACAAGAAATATGCAATTAAGTCTGGGGCTTTCCCCTTGTCCGAATGATACTTTTATTTTTGATGCACTGGTAAACAACAGGTTGAACAATTATGGCTTCCATTTTCAGCCTTTCATTGAGGATGTAGAGCACTTAAATCAAAAGGCATTTCAAAAAAAGCTTGATGTAACAAAGCTTAGTTTTAATGCCTATGCAAAAGTTTCGTCAGATTATCAGTTGTTGCATTCGGGAGCTGCATTGGGTAAAGGCTGCGGACCATTGCTGGTGATGAAAAAAAATCTGAAGTGGGAAGATCTCCCGGATGCTGCTGTTGCCATACCGGGATTTAATACCACAGCAAATTTGTTACTGAACTTATTCGCGCCGGAAGTAACCCAAAAAAAAGAAATGTTGTTTTCTGACATTGAAAAAGCCGTTTTGGAAGGCACCGTTGATGTGGGTTTAGTAATTCATGAGAGCAGATTTACCTATGAGCAAAGAGGACTGCGAAAGTTGGCAGACATGGGGGAATTATGGGAACAATATACCGGTTGCCCTTTACCTCTGGGTTGTATTGCAGTAAAAAGAAGTTTACCGGAGGATGTAAAAGTTAAAATTGATATGCTGGTGAAGGAAAGTGTACAATTCGCCTATGCACATCCCGGCCTTGCCAATGATTTTATCAGAATGCATGCCAATGAGATGAGCGTAGAAGTACAACAACAACATATTGATTTGTATGTGAATGAATTTTCAATAGATTTGGGCGATCAGGGGAGAAAGGCAATTGAATTATTGTTTCGAAAAGGCCGTGAAATGAAATTATTACCGGAGTTAACATTGCCATTATTTACCGGGTCATCAGATTTTTAATTTAATATTATCTTTATATAAAATATGATAGTAGTAACCGGTGCCGCAGGATTTATTGGAAGTTGTCTGGTACAGCGTTTGAATAATGAAGGGCTTACTGATTTATTATTGGTAGATGATTTTTCAATTGCATCAAAACACGGTAATCTTACCGGTAAGAAGTTTAACCAACAGATTCATAGAGATGATTTTATTTCATGGCTCAATACTACATCCATTCCTGTTGATTTTATTTTCCATATTGGTGCGAGAACTGACACCACTGAATTTGATGAAACAGTTTTTGAAAGACTGAATGTTCAGTACAGTAAAGATATCTGGACCTATTGTACTGCGAAGCAAGTGCCTTTGGTGTATGCATCCTCAGCAGCCACCTATGGAGAAGGGGAGTTGGGGTATAATGACGATCATTCAATTATACCACAATTAAAACCATTAAACCCTTATGGCATATCTAAAAATGAATTTGACAAATGGGTGCTGAAGCAAACAAATCATCCTCCATTTTGGGCGGGGCTAAAGTTTTTCAATGTGTATGGGCCCAATGAGTTTCATAAAGCACGAATGGCTTCGGTAATATTTCATGCCTTTAATCAGGTGAAAAGCAGTGGAAGCGTTAAACTTTTCCGCTCACATCGTAAGGAGTATAAAGATGGCTGGCAACTGCGTGATTTTGTATATGTAAAGGATGTAGTGGAAGTTTGTATGTTTCTTTATGAAAACCAAAAACATTCCTGTATTTATAATCTGGGTTCCGGTTCAGCACGATCTTTCTATGACCTGGTAGCTGCCGTTTTTAAAGCCATGGATAAACCTGTGAATATTGAATTTATTGATATTCCGGCCGATATCAGGGATAAGTACCAATATTTTACCGAGGCCAACATGCAAAAACTGCAGGAGGCAGGATATAAACGGGCTTTTTATACACTGGAAGAAGGAGTTACTGACTACGTACAACATTACCTTGCCCCAAATTGTTATTTTTGACAGCTTATGATCAGAAAGCTACTGTCAAATAAAGTATTCCGTTATTTTCTGAGCGCAGGAATTGCCACATGGGTGGATATTATTGTGTATTTTCTTGCATACAATTATATTTATGAAAAACAGGATGTAAATCTTTTTAACTCTTTTATAATATCAGCACCAACAGCGGCCTTAGCTTTAAGTTATACTGCAGGATTACTTACCAATTTTGTTATTACTAAAATGATCGTTTTTAAAGAATCGGATTTGGAAACACACAAGCAATTGTTTCGTTATGTTTTAGTGGCTATGGTAGTATTGGTTTTTAATTATTTTATGATGCGCTTTTTAATTCGTCAATTAGAATGGTATCCCACTATTGCACGTGCCGTTTCTGCCATTACCATTGGCATGTTCAGCTTTATCGTTCATAAATCTTTTTCTTTTAAAGTAAGTAACGACGAAAGCAGATAATTTTTATTGATTGACGGTCAGTTTATTTTCTGATAAAAATGTCAACTTTAAAATTACTTTAAAAATTAAGAAATAATTCAGGTAAGTAATTAGAATGAAATCAAAGTTGCTCTTTAAGTTCTTCGAGGAACATGCGTATTTTTTTCAGTGAATCAGCCACTTTTACATTATGTTCTACATCATTTTTGTTTTCTTTCATTCTTTTCTTGGC
>JANOBN010000170.1:0-5163 GCA_031411675.1 Bacteroidota bacterium
CAGTCCGGGCTTCTTAGGGTCCTTACTGCAGGAAACAACCATGGAAAGAGTGGAGGCTGCTGCTAAAACTATATATATTGTTTTTTTCATAGAGATCATGCTGTAATTAATATACCTCAGGCGTTTACTGAAATAGCTCCGGCCTGCATGAGCAAAGTTTTTATTTCTTGTTCTGACTGATTTTCTTTCATCTGTACTGCCATTACGAAATGATCATCAGACTGTAGATGATGATACATCACAGGCTCAACACCAGGCAATAATTTACTGCGCAGATAAAATGTGATTACCATTCCATGTGCTGCACACAATACCGTACTTTCAAATATGATCGGAATAAATGCAGGAAGGTTTTTGTAAAAAGCAAATGATGGCTTTCCACCAATATCCATCGGCCAGTCAAAGATGTTCATATACCAGATCATCAGCATTGCCAGACCGCAACCCGTCATGCCAAATATAAAACAGCAGATAGAGATTCTTGTTCGTTTTAATCCTAATGCATGATCCATTCCGTGAATCGGAAAAGGAGATACTACATCTTTCACCTTTAATCCCTGACGACGTAATGTAGATACTGCACTTAACACCACATCATCATCATTAAAAATGCCATACATAAATTTCTTTTCTGCGCTCATGCTGATACCTCCTTACTTTTATGATCATTCTTATGCTGATCCATTCTTGATTTTGTTCCTGATGATTTTACTATTGTTTTTAATTCACTCATGGCAATTACAGGGAAGAAACGGGTGAATAACAAGAAGCAGGTAAAGAATAAACCAAGTGAGCCGATGAAAATTCCCATCTCCACCCAGGTAGGCGAATACATGGTCCAGCTGCTTGGAATATAATCGCGGTGAAGTGATGTTACGATGATTACAAATCGCTCGAACCACATACCGATATTTACAAAGATGCTGATGATAAAAGTTGCGAAAATACTTTCCCGTAATTTCTTACTCCAAAATAACTGTGGGGTGATTACGTTACAGGTCATCATACTCCAGTATGCCCACCAGTAGGGTCCTGTCGCACGATTGATAAAAGCATATTGTTCATATTCCACTCCTGAATACCAGGCGATGAAGAATTCTGTTAAATAAGCAACACCAACAATAGAACCGGTAACCAAAATGATTCGGTTCATCATGTCAACATGGTAAACGGTAATATATTCTTCCAGACTTAATACTTTACGTGATATAATAAGGAGTGTCTGCACCATTGCAAATCCGGAGAAGATTGCTCCTGCAACGAAGTATGGAGGGAAGATGGTAGTATGCCAGCCCGGAATTACCGATGTAGCAAAGTCCATGGATACAACAGAGTGTACGGAAAGTACCAGTGGTGTAGAAATACCTGCAAGTACTAAAGATACCTCTTCAAAACGTTGCCAGTTTTTTGCAGTACCGGTCCAGCCGAAACTTAATATGGTGTACCAGAATTTCATTGCTTTTGTTTTAGCACGATCACGCACTACAGCAAAATCAGGAATTAAACCGGTGTACCAGAATACTAACGATACAGAGAAATAAGTAGAGATGGCAAATACATCCCAAACAAGTGGCGAGTTGAAATTCACCCATAATGAACCAAACTGGTTTCCTAATGGTATTGGCCAGTAGGCAACCCATGGACGACCCATGTGTGATACAATAAATGATGCTGCACAGATAACGGCGAAAATGGTCATTGCCTCTGCAGAACGGTTTATAGATAAACGCCACTTCTGACGGAATAATAAAAGTACAGCGGAGATCAGCGTACCGGCATGACCGATACCCACCCACCAAACGAAGTTAGTGATGTCCCATGCCCAACCTACTGTTTTATTCAGACCCCATACTCCGAGGCCTGTTCCAACTGTGTAGGAAACAACAATTACCCACCAGATAAATGCGGCAAGTGCTACACTGAATGCCAGCCACCACCATTTATTGGCTTTACCTTCTATCGGGCGACACACATCTTCTGAAATGTCGTGCCATGATTTATCGCCCAAAATTAAGACCGGACGAAGTTTTGATTCTTTTTGCATATTGGATAAAGTCTCTTATTTCTGAATTAAACTTTATATATAAATCAGGCTTTTGTTTCCTCCGACCTGTTACGAACTTTTGTTTGATAATATACGGAAGGCTGTGTATTAATTTCCTCCAGTAAATGATAAGAACGCGGGTTCTTGATTTCTGCAGTTGCCACACTTTTCTCATCCAGTACATCACCAAAGATGATTGCATTGGTAGGACAAGCTTGTGCACATGCAGTTTTAATTTCTCCGTCAACCGGACGGCGTCCTGCTTTCTTAGCATCCAGCTTACCGTATTGAATACGCTGAATACACATTGTGCATTTCTCCATTACTCCGCGTGAACGAACAACAACATCAGGATTCAACACCATCTTACCTAAGTTGTCGAACTGATTGTATGGGAATTGCTCATTCTCATTATAACGGAACCAGTTAAAACGACGCACTTTGTAAGGACAGTTGTTTGCGCAGTAACGAGTACCCACACAACGGTTATAAGCCATCATGTTTAATCCTTCCATGCTATGTGTTGTTGCAACTACAGGACAAACGGTTTCGCAAGGTGCATGATTACAATGCTGACACATTACAGGCTGGAATACCACTTCAGGATTATCAGAAGAAGGATGTTCCATCTTCTCATACATACTAAGTTTACCTAAGCCCTTCTCAACTGCATTTTCTTTTGTGACATCACTGCTGTAATAACGATCGATACGTATCCAGTGCATTTCGCGACTGCGCATGATTTCATCTTTACCAACAACAGGAACATTATTTTCTGCATTACAAGCAACCACACAGGAACCACAACCGGTACATGCATTTAAATCGATTGCCATATTCCAGAAATGGTTGGCCTTTTCATGGCCCGGATTTTCCTTTGTTGCCCAAAGATTTACATCTTCAGCTTTACGTTTTCCGTATGGTGTTACAATCTCCACTGCAGGGTTACCTGCTTTCTCATCTTTCAACCATGATGCAAGTGTTGTTTCCTTCACTATTTCACGGCCCATCATCGTATGATGACTTTGTGTGGTAGCTAAAGGATAATCATCATCCGGTGTTTTAGAAACTGTTACACCGGTGGCATAATATTTCATACCGCCGTTCAACATTCCAACAAGCGGGTAAACATTCACTCCAACTTTGTTACCTGCTTTACCAACGTTAGTTCTTCCATAACCCACTGCAATTGCAAGAGTTTCAGATGCTGTTCCCGGCTGAAGAAAAACAGGTCCTTTTACAGAAACGTTACCCACTTTTACTTCGATAACTGTTCCTTGTTTATAGCCCATCTTCTCGGCATAATCCGGAAGTACGGCGAAATAATTATCCCAACATATTTTTGAAACAGGATCCGGTAATTCATGTAACCATGGATTATTTCCCTGGCTGCCATTCCCTAAACCTGTCTTCTGATATAGTACAACCTCCACTCCGGTTGCAGGCTTTTGTAATTTAGCTGCCGCATCTTGTGCATTGCCTGCAAAAGCTACAGTTGATGCGGCTGTTGCTCCGGTTTCAAATACGCCATCCTGCAAAGTTTTATTCCAGAAGGCATCAAAGGAGGAAATTGCAGATTGCAATGAATATACATTGGTACGGAAATACTCTTGTATATAAGTATGATAATCAGCAGAAGCACCGGCCCATGTTAAAAGTGAAGCTTGTGCCTGACGTGTATTAAACAATGGATTGATAGTAGGCTGTCCAAGACTGAACATACCTTTTACAGGTTCTGCATCACTCCATGATTCCAGATAATGAGAATCAGGACATATATAATCGCATGTTATTGCAGTTTCATCTTCACGATCAGCAAGAGAAATTTTTACACCTGCTTTTGCAATCGCTGCATTTAAAGCCGGCATAGAATATCCGGGATTCGTATTATATATGATTACTGCACCAACTTCATTATTATTCAACTCATTAATAAGAGTAGCAACACCTTCATCATTACTTTGCTTCATCAGGTTTGCCTGATCAAGATTCATGGTGCTGCCATAACTTCCCAGCATACTGTTAATGCCATTCACCAGCACTTGCTCATTCGGATCATTAGACCCGGAAACAACAATTGCTTTTCCTTTCGACTTCCATAATTCTTCTGCAACAGCAGCAATCTTTTTATCGATTGAAAGTGATGGAGCAGAAACTGCACTTCCACCTGCTAAAGCAGCAATCTTATTATATAAAGCAGCAACAGCAGCACTTTGCTCACTTGCGCGAACTTTAATACGGCTGTCAGCATTTGATCCTGTTAATGAAAGATTTGTTTCAAACTGAATATGACGCGACATATTCTTTTTGCCATTACGCAGTTTACGTGTTGCTGCATACTGACGCGAAAATTCAACAGGCGATAACCATGTGGTAAGAAAATCAGCACCAAAGCCTACAATTACTTCTGCATTTTCAAAATGATAAGAAGGAATAGCAAAACGTCCGAATGACATTTCATTTCCCTTTAACAAACCATAATATGAAACTGCATCATAAACTACATGTTTTGCAGTTGGATATTTAACTGTGAAATCAGCAATTACCTTTTTTGTAGAAGGACTAACAAGCGAAGAAGAAACAATTGCAATCTTTTTACCTGCTACACTTACCTCTCCCAGCTTTTTAATGATTTCAGCATCTGCTGCATCCCAGGTAATATCTTTCTTTCCGGCACGAGGGCCATTCAATCTTTCACTATCGTATAAATTCAAAACGGATGCCTGAACACGTGCATTACTTCCACCTTTTGAAATTGAGGAAAGTTCGTTACCATCAACTTTAATCGGACGTCCTTCACGGGTTTTTACAACTACGCTGCAATAATCTTGTCCATCATAAAAAGTGGATGCATAATAATTAGGTATGCCAAGAGTTACTTCTTCCGGCTTAATTAAATAAGGTATTGCTTTTTTAACCGGTGCTTCGCAGGCTGCTAAAGATGCTGCTGCAACGCTGAAACCTAAAAACTTCAGAAAATCCCTTCTTGAAGTATTGTCAGTAGAAGAAGCCTTCTTGTCGATGGCCTCACCAACAGGCAGATGTTCGAAGAACTCATTGTCACGCAACCTGACAAACTCAGGATCGTTCTGCAATTCGTCTACACCTTTCCAGTATTT
>JANOBN010000171.1:0-1746 GCA_031411675.1 Bacteroidota bacterium
CGATAATGCTGCAATGATTGCTATTGCAGGTTACTTTAAATACCTGGATGGTGCATTTGCCAGTCAGGAAACAGCGCCACTAGCCCGATACCCGGTTTAATTTTCAGTATTTCTTTCTTAACAATATAGTGTTATTAAGGAATATCCCGTTATAAAAATTCATGCTTTAAAAAATTTACTTTCGTACAATATCATTAAAGTAACAACATGGAACAAGAACAACAAAGTGGGAAAAGTAAACTTTTGCTGATCGCATTAATAATATCTCTTGGCATAAATATTTATCAATGGTCTGACAGCCGTAGTGTGCACGAGCAAAATGTAGTGAAAATAGATAGCTTAATCACCTCCAGAATGGATGTGGAGAAGATGCTGAATGATACCTACTCAGAATTAAATCAATATAAAGGCATAAACTCAAAATTGGATAGCTTACTGTTGGAAGCCAATACAAAGGTTGATGAACAGAAAGAGCGTATTAAGCTTTTGATGAAGAATGAAAAAAATAAGGAAGTCAGAAATAAAAAACTTCAGCTTGAATTAGCAGAGTTAGTAAAGCTCCGTGATGAATATCTGGAACGAATCGATTCATTGCTGGTGGAGAATGAAAAGCTTAAAAAAGAAAAAGATGAACTCTCCACAACTGTAGCTTCACTCACTGAAAATCTGGAAAACACGGTAAGTGCCGCTTCTGTTTTGAAATCGGAATATTTTACCGTTACCGCATTAAGAAAAAGAAGCAATGATAAATTTATTCCTACAGCTATGGCCAAAAGAACTACTAAGCTGGAGACCTGTTTTACACTTTTGGAAAATACTATTGCACATGACGGTCAGCGCACCTTGTATCTCCGTATTGTTGAGCCCGGAGGTAAAGTTTTAGGTAACAGAAGCGAGGGAAGTAATACATTTCGCAAATCAGGTACAGAAGAAGATTTGTTATTTACCAATTCGAAAATGATTGAGTATAAAAATGAAAAAATGGATATTTGCCTCGACTGGTCAGATGCGCTTACTCCTTTTGTAAGCGGCACTTATATGTTGGAAGTATATTTTGATGGTGCTTTCAGTGGTGCTACTTCGGTTACACTACGGTGAAGGAAATTAATATATAAAGCCAAAAAGCAGGAATCATATGGTTCCTGCTTTTTGGCTTATAATAATATTCAGCAAATTTTTTCTGAGTGAGTGAATTACCCCGCCGCAAACAACGGGGTATCGCAAATTATCATAAATAAATATAGGAATACGGCGCCGCAAGAGGCGGGGAATTCACCCCATTGGAATTAAATTGTTTTTATTAGGCAAACCCTCAACTGCTAAGGGCTTTTGAATGTTTTATAGAAAGGTTCTGCAGATAAATAAGCAGCCAATATAAATTTTGAACTTAAATTTCATTTTTCTAAATGTTATTACACTTTAAAATATTGCTTTTAAAAAGAGAAGATTTACCTGTGCTTCAAAAATCTTCAGTGATAGAATTATCTTACTGCAATAAATTCATTTTGATAACCCCATTTTGTCAAGTCAAAAATATTATCAAGTAAATCATCCGGGAACAACTTTTCACCCAAAAAAAACGTGCCTTTCACTTAAAAATCCTAAACGCCTGCCAATTAATTCAATTCAAACTTATTAAGGTTACCCTATATTGCAAATTCCTATACCACACTTTATCAGCATATTAAAAATATTAGAAAATATATATTAATGATTTTAACGAGAGGGACTTCTACTATTTCCATT
>JANOBN010000172.1:0-3824 GCA_031411675.1 Bacteroidota bacterium
CAAAAGTAAAAGCAGAAGTAAATACCATGATGGAAAAATATCCGTTGTATTAAAATCAAACCTATTTATCCATACTATTTGAATACCTGTAACAAACACTATCATTTGAAATTCAAAACAATTATCCTGTTTTTGCTTTTAACGATTTCTTGTTTTGCTCAGGAAGGTGGAAATAACACTTACGAATTTCTTAATTTAACCCCATCGGCAAGAGCAGGGGCATTAGGCGGAAATGCAATTGCAACTGTTGTTGATGATGTAAGTCTTATCTGGCAGAATCCGGCCTTGGTTTCAGCTGGAATGAATAATCAGTTGCAATTAAGTTTTACGGATTATTTCGATGATATCACATTCGGGCAAATCGCTTTTTCTCATCACTATAAAAATTTAGGTTCCACCGCTGCTACTTTTCATTTCATAAATTATGGATCTTTTAATCGAACGGATGAAGCATCTAATGACCTTGGAAAATTTTCAGCTGGTGAGTACGCTTTAAGTTTATCCTATAGCAAGCCGCTTAGCAATTTATTTACAATTGGAACATCTTTAAAAGGAATATATAGCAACTTAGACAGCTACTCTTCAATTGGTATTCTTGCTGACATCGCAGGTATTTATGTATCAAAAGATAAATCATTCTGCACAGCTTTAGTAATTAAAAATGCAGGACGTCAGATAACAACTTATACCAACTCTGGTAAAGAAAAACTTCCATTTGAAATGCAGGCAGGCATAACAAAAAAACTGCCAAAAGCCCCTTTTCGTCTCGGGTTAATATATCAGAATCTGGAGAAGTTCGACATCACTTATGAAGACCCTTCAACACCTGAAATTGACCCGCTTACCGGCGAAGTAAATGACAAGTCAATTTCATTCGGGAAAAAACTGGTAAGGCATTTTATTTTTAATACAGAAATATTATTTTCTAATAGTTTTAATTTGCGTCTGGGTTATAATTTTAAAAGAAGAGCCGAAATGACTATTGAAAATAAAAGAGGATTAGTAGGATTAACTGCTGGTTTTGGCATAAAAATTTCTAAGTTTCGTATTGATTATGCCCGTGCAGTCTACTATATTAAAGGAGCAAGTAACCAGTTTACAATAGGGTTTAAGCTGGCAGATTTTAAAAAATCTTAAGCTATCTTAATAAACCCTCACATAGAATAGAAACAATGCAAAAAATTTAACGTATTAATTAATAAAAACCAGATTGAAAGAAATAATTATTCCTGTAGAGTTTGCCAACGTAGTTGATTTTTATGGTGTCAATGATGCCAATCTGGACTTAATACGTAAAAAATTTCCCGGCCTTAAAATCGTAGCCAGAGGTAATGAAATAAAAATTATCGGAGATGATTTACAGGTTGCCGCATTTATTGAGCAGATAAATCGTTTACTCACTCATTTTTCAGAAAGAGGTTCTCTATCACCGATGGACGTGGAGCATCTTTTAAATTTTAATGGTAATTCTGATGATAAAAAAACAATTCTAGAAGGGGGAAAGGATGTATTGGTTCATGGTCCGGGCGGTACAATTGTAAGAGCACGAACTCCAAATCAGCGTAAACTGGTAGCTGCCTGTGAGTCAAGTGATATAGTTTTTGCCATTGGTCCTGCCGGTACAGGAAAAACTTATACTGCGGTTGCACTTGCAGTCAGGGCATTAAAGAATAGAGAAATTAAAAGAATTGTGCTCTGTCGTCCGGCTGTAGAAGCAGGCGAGAACCTGGGATTTCTGCCTGGCGATTTGAAAGAGAAAATTGATCCGTATTTGCGTCCTTTATATGATGCATTATATGATATGATACCCGGAGAAAAATTAAAAGGTTTTATAGAAAACGGTATTATAGAAGTGGCTCCTCTTGCTTTTATGCGTGGAAGAACACTTGACAACGCTTATGTAATTCTGGATGAAGCACAGAATGCAACAGAAAGTCAGTTGAAAATGTTCTTAACAAGGATGGGGCCTTCTGCCAAATTCATTGTAACCGGCGATGTGTCTCAAATTGATCTGCCACGTAATCAGCCTTCAGGTTTAGTGCAGGCAACCGTTTTACTCAATAATATTGAAGGAATCGAGTTCATTTATCTGGATGCAACTGATGTTGTTCGACACCGGCTTGTGCGGGATATAATCAGAGCTTACGAACCTAAAAAGTAGGCAATACCTAAAGGGTACTTTAGTTAATAAACTCCCTGTTTTCTGTTTGTGGATAATTACCTGAATATGCCTTTTGAAGTATTTTTGTATCCATGAATGCACTCAACGATTCCGCCGTTATTGATCAAAGTATCACCCGAACCGCATTTAAATTTCCTAAAGTATCATCAGTTTATTACGGTAAGGTTCGTGATGTTTATGTTATTGATAATAAACTAATGGTTAGTGTAGTTACCGACCGGATTTCTGCTTTTGATGTAATTATGCCCCGCCCGATACCTTATAAAGGGCAAGTTCTTAACCAGATAGCTGCCTTTTTTCTGGAAGCGACTAAAGATATTTGTCCGAATTGGGTCATTGAAGTGCCTGATCCCAATGTAACTGTAGGAATTTTATGCACCCCTTTTAAAGTGGAAATGGTCATCAGAGGTTATCTCGCCGGACATGCATGGAGGCAATATAAGGAAGGCAAACGTTCCATTTGTGGCGTGCCAATGCCTGATGGAATGGTGGAAAATCAGGCTTTCCCAACACCCATAATAACGCCAACAACTAAAAACGATAATGGGCATGATTTAGATATTACACGCGAAGAAATCATTGAAAAGGGTATCATAAGTAAATCTGATTATGAGTTAATGGAAAAATATACCAGAGATTTATATCAACGGGGTACAGAAATGGCTGCCGATAAAGAATTGATTTTAGTTGATACGAAGTATGAATTTGGAAAAGCAAATGATAAGATTTTTCTCATAGATGAAATACATACTCCTGATTCATCACGATATTTCTATGCAGACAGCTATCAGGTAAGGCTGGCCAAAGGTCTTGCTCAGCGTCAGCTTTCAAAGGAATTCCTCCGGCAATGGCTTATTGAAAATGGCTTTCAGGGTTTGGAGGGTCAGGTTATTCCATCATTTTCCGACGAATGGGTGATGGAAGTCAGTGCACGTTATATTGAACTATATAAAATGATTACAGGTAAGGAGTTTCAAAAATGGCCATTGGATGGGATTATGGAAAGGGTAGAGACGAATGTGTTAAACGCCTTAAATCCTTTAATATCCGGAATCTAGTTAAAATGTTGATAGTTAACATTATAGTATAGATTGTTTTATTTTTCATTTTAAATTCTAGTTTGAATGAACAGCTTTTCGAAGGAGCATTTATATATAATGCGTGATTGAAAAATTTTAAACTAATTAACTTTCAATTGTTCACAACACTTTTCTGTGACCAAATTTTGACAATTCTTTTTTAGATTATATTTGCTGCGTTAAAAACCACAAATCCAACATTATGAAAAAATCTATTCTACTTATTGCAACCTTAGCGTTGGGAGCCAGCTCCAGCTTTGCGCAGCTCACCACAAGGGAGAATTGTGCAACAAACGAATGTTTAGGTGCCCGCCCTGTTGCAGGAGATATGGCGTTAACATTTGGTATTAACATTGCCAGTGATGACACTGCTTCACTGCCATTGGAAAACAATTTAAGCAGCGGAAGCGTACTTACATTTAAGTATTTTAATACTAATGATGTTGCGTATCGTATCGGTATCCGTCTGGCTAAAACTTCTGTGAACTACAAAGGATCTTCTGATTCTTTAACTCAGGCTGCCGGTGGAGATCCTGCTGGTCCAAATGGTAACTTTATTGCAG
>JANOBN010000173.1:0-2999 GCA_031411675.1 Bacteroidota bacterium
AAATGTTTTAGCGCAACCGGATAGTCAATGGCTCCTTCTTTCCTTTCATTTTGCTTAAAAACGTCAGAGAACAACTCATTGTTCCTGTCAAGCCTGATTACTTTATCATTATTGTTATTAATTCCGGAAAACAAATCAGCATTTACGGAAGTAAAAAATGAATTATAAGAAGAAAGATCAGCACCACTGTCAGGAAATACCAAAACATGACCACCGCTTTGCAAATATTTTTTCAGTTCATCAGACAATCCGGAAGTAATTTGCGGAAGTTCATTTAAAATCAATAACTCATTATTTGCAAGTGAACTGTAATCGACTTGCGAGAAGTTGGTATTAGAAAGCTTAACAAAACTACTGTTACCAAATAACGCCTGCAGGTAAGGTGAAGGTAAATGTCCGTTTAAAGCAATAACATTAACTGCTTCCTTCACTTCAAATGAAAAATAATAAACATCATCAAAAGTTACAGGATGATCTGAAATAGAAACTTCACCCTGATGCCATCCGGGTTGTGTGATTGTGAAATTAACAGTAGTAATAATATTTTTACCCGCTTCCGGTAAAACTGTTGCAACACCACGTACCTGGCCATCCACTGCAACCTTAACGGGAATATTCTCTGCATTATCGGTACCATTATTTACAACTCTTATGAATAATTCTGCAGGTTGATTGATTTGTATTGCAGGAGTACTTAGCCAGCAACTGTCAATATATATATTGGAAAAGGCAGATGCACGCAATGGAATGAAAATAATTTCCTGACCGGTATCCGAAGAAAAGGAACCGTTATTCATGTTTGCCTGAAAATCGGAAATGATATAATGAATTCCTCCATCGGGCTGTATACCATTAAGTGCTTCCTGTTGCCGTCCCAGTATTTCTTTTAAATTGCGTGTATTGCCGGAGATCTTAATCTGATCAGCCATATCCAGAAACTCTTCTTTACTCAGCATGCGTTGATGCACAGGGTCGAAGTCGGCAGTAAGAATCTGAAAACGGGTAGTAGGGGGATAAGCCGCAGCAATTTCACGTGCTTTCCTGCGGGCTACTTCGAGCAGGGTTCCATCCTGACGAATAGCTTCCATACTGAAAGAATTATCAATATAAACACTTACAGCCTCTGAAATGCGCACATTGCTTCTTTTTGCAGCAGGGATAACCGGTCTTGCAAAAGCAAACACTAAAAAGGCCACTGCCAGAATTCGGGTAGCAAGGACAAGTAAATGTTTCAGCTTTGATTTGCTGGTAGTTTCCTGCTTTAACTCTTTTAGAAAACGTACGTTGGTAAATGATACTTTTTTGAACCTGCGAAAATTAAAAAGGTGAACAATAATGGGAATTGCTACGAGCAGGAGGGCATATAGAAATGCAGGAGAAAGAAACTTTATCATTTTAAGATCAGGCGAAATTAATAAATTAGTCTGTTATAAGGTCAGTTTACCAATAAATAACCATAACGGACAGGTCGTCCAGTTATTAACATTTCCGTGTAAATTAATAATTGCAAGTGGATTTTATACGCGAAAACATGCCCATATATTTGTTTTAATCCGCTTGGCGGACCTACGTGAAGAAGCAAAACAACATATTATGGCCAAAAACGTCAAAGGCAATGACAAAGACAAAAAGATCTTTGTACTTGATACCTCAGCAATATTATTTGATCACAATGCCATTTTTAACTTTAAAGAACACGATGTAGCGATCCCTATTACGGTTTTGGAAGAAATAGACCGGTTTAAAAAGGGGAATGATGTCATTAACTTCGAGGCAAGAGAGTTTATCAGAAGTATAGATAAGCTATCCGGCAGTTTCTCACTTCAGGACTGGATACCATTAAATGGCCCTACTAAAGGGAAATTCCGGGTATTGATGAATGAAAAGCATAAGAGCATGGATGCTCAGGAGATTTTTGGCGAAAAGAAAGCAGATCACCGTATAATCAATGCCGCACTTGCTGTTCAACAGGAGAATCCGGGACGAAAAGTCGTACTTGTTTCAAAAGATGTAAATCTGCGGCTTAAGGCGAAATCTCTGAAACTACTTGCCGAAGATTATCTGACCGGGAAAGTTAAAGATATTGGCGAATTATATAAAGGTAAGAGTCTTATTGAAAATGTTTCCCGTAAAGCTATTGATAAAATTTATCAGGATGGTTGGACCAATTGGAAGGAAATAGTGAAAGAAGTTCCTATGGCAAATCATTATTTTATTCTCAAAAACAAAGCGGAGTCTTCTTCTTGCCTGGCATTTTATAATCCGGTAAGTGAAAGAATAGAGCGTGTTAATAAAGAGGGTGCTTATGGTATTCGTCCGCGTAACGCTGAACAGGCATTTGCCATTCATGCAGTAATGAATCCAAATGTATTATTAACCTCGATACTCGGTGTAGCCGGAACCGGTAAAACTTTGCTGGCACTGGCTGCTGCAATGGAACAAAAAAGCAAATACCGTCAAATTTTTCTTGCGCGGCCAATAGTTCCGTTAAGCAATAAAGATATCGGATATCTGCCCGGTGATATTAAATCCAAAATCAACCCGTATATGGAACCGCTTTGGGATAATTTAAAATTCATCCAAAGTCAGTTTAAAGAAACGGATAAAGAATATCAGAAAATAAATGATATGGTGGATAATGAAAAACTTCACATCACTCCGTTGGCTTATATCAGAGGAAGAAGCTTATCAAACATTTGTTTTATTATTGATGAAGCACAAAACCTCACTCCGCATGAAGTTAAAACAATTATCACCCGCGCCGGTGAGGGAACAAAAATAATTTTTACAGGTGATATTTTCCAGATTGATACTCCGTACCTTGACTCACACTCTAACGGACTGAGCACATTGATTGATAAGGTTAAAGGACAGCCGCTTTATGCACACATACAACTGGAGCGCGGGGAGAGAAGTGAGTTGGCTAATGTGGCAGGATCGCTGCTTTAATATATATAAAGAATTACAGGAAGTCTTTCCGAAATAATATATATTATTTC
>JANOBN010000174.1:0-2260 GCA_031411675.1 Bacteroidota bacterium
CCAAAACGTAATATTGGTCTAAACAAATTAAATACTTTTCTTAAAAAAATTTACATTTTATATTTTATAATCGAATTAATTAAATAAGAAATTATCTGCCTGCACCATAAGGAAAAACTCTTTTAAGTGTTTCCAGCTTAGATGAATTCTGCTCCGGGAATACGCCATGGCTTGCATTTCTGATATCTTCTACAGAATAAAATGCCGAAGGATGATGCTCTTTTATAAGGTTATGAACGGTTGGAAAATCTTTCCTTTTAAAAACGGTAAGTATAATTTTCACCGGACCTTTACTGCCATGTCCATCAATTATTGTTGTTCCAAAATTAGACGCACGCAACGCATTAACCAATTCATCGTAATCATGATTGGTGATGATACGCATTACCTGAACTCCCAATGCAAGACGCTCTTCTATTTTAATACCAACAAATATGCCCATGCTGTAACCCGCTGCATAGGCGATAAAACAAAGAGGGTTCTGGTTATCCAGATTTTTCATAATTTGGCTAATCGCAAGCAACCATATTAAAGCTTCAAAAAATCCCATAAAAGGAACAATATGCTTCACTGATTTTGAAAGAAAAATATTTCTCAACGTAGCCAGTGTTACATCACTCATCCTGGCTAAAAAAATCAATAATGGCAGCACCACCCAGGTGTATAATTCGGAATTCAGAAATTCATGCATCATCTAATAATTTTTTAATTAATGCAGGTACACCGATACCTGCTTTTTCATTGATAATATTAATATCCGACACTCCGGACGGAACTTTGGCTTTCGGATCAATCAAATATTTTTCACAACTTGCTTTAGTGTACATTACCAGATTTGCAGCAGGATATACTTCCAGCGAAGTTCCGATAATAATAAATATATCTGCCATTGAAGTAAGCCACGAAGCATCTTCCATTGCAGGTACCATTTCACCAAACCATACAATATGAGGACGTAACTGGCTACCCTTTTCACATTTCTCTCCATGACGCAATTCCCATCCCTTTATTTCGTAAATCAACCTACTGTCCAATGAACTTCTTGATTTTCGAATTTCGCCGTGCAGGTGAAGTACTTTTGAAGAACCCGCACGCTCATGCAAGTCGTCAATATTTTGAGTAACAACGACAACTTCATATTTCTTTTCCAGCTCAACTATGGAAATATGTGCTGCATTTGGATTTGCCTCCAGCACCTGCTTTCTACGCTGATTGTAAAAATCGAGGACCATTCCCGGGTTTCTATGCCATGCTTCGGGTGTGGCAACATCTTCAATTTTATGTTGCTCCCACAAGCCGCCGCTATCCCGAAAAGTATTAATACCACTTTCCGCACTTATCCCGGCTCCTGTAAATACAATTATTTTCTTCATTTGTTATCCCGGAAAAATGCACAGAATTCATCCTTACTTGCTGCATTGCAGAAAAGCAAAATTGCTGAATAAAACAATGGGGTTTACAAGTCTTTATCGGAATTTTAAACAGGCTTTGGTTTACAATACCGGCAAATCGGTCTCTTCTACTCTATTTAAAGAATAGTCAGATTTTCATCCATTACGTGCCCTCTTAGAAAATCAGCAACAGGCATTCTTTTCTTACCCGGCCATTGGATTTCCTTCAAAGACAGCAAACCATCAGCTGCACTTATCTTTATGAATGATTTCTGATCTGTAACCAGATGGTGAGACAGAAAAACAAACTGTGGCTCCATATCTGCTTTTAGCACTTTTACGGTAAATATTTCATAATTTAGTGTTCGTACTTCAAAAAAAGCACCCGGATATGGTGATAAACCACGCACCTGGTTAAACAATTGCTGAACAGGTAATGAAAAATCTATATGACAATCTTCACGAAATATTTTAGGTGCAAGCTTTAGCACCTCGCCGGGTTTTATAAATGAGGATTGCTCCTGTAATTCGATTTTATTTGTTTCAATCGCCTTAACAGTTTTCAAAACTAATTCCGCTCCTGCTATCATCATTCTGTCATGCAATTCGCCGGATGTTTCTTCTGCGCCAATTTCAATTTCTTTTCTAAAAATGATGCTGCCTGTATCCACTTCCTGCTTCAGAAAAAAAGTAGTTAACCCTGTTAGTTTTTCTCCGTTCATAACTGCCCGTTGAATTGGTGCTGCTCCTCTGTATTGAGGAAGCAACGAACCATGAAGGTTGAATGTGCCTAATGGAGGCATATTCCAAAGTATTTCCGGCATCATTCGAAAGGCAACTACGATCTGCAAATCGGCCTTTAAAGCACG
>JANOBN010000175.1:0-6130 GCA_031411675.1 Bacteroidota bacterium
CTTTACCGGTAAACAGCTCCTTTGCAACATAATCTTTACCTGCCTGAACACCGAACGAATTCCATTGATCTTTATGTAACTTTATAGAAACAGGGATGTAATTGTCTCGGCTAAAATTTACCACCACAAGAACCATTTTCCCATTATAATATCTGATAAAACTATATACATGTTCTGCCAGGGCTGATGATTCCTCACTCGCTATCTCCTCTCTTAGCACATACATTAATCCTTTAGAAAGCACTTCATTTTCTTTGATAAAATTTAATAGCGCTGCATACGTTTTCCTCAGATGTTTTTGTGAAGAGTTTAATTTACCACCGTCATAAGCGCCATCATTTACCCATTTCTGCAACTCCGGCATATTCCAGTAGTCATAAATGGTTGTGCGCCCATTGCCTCCGCCGAAACCGGCACGATCCATAGCTGTTTCTCCCGTTTCCTGTCCGTTGAATAACATAAATGGTCCTTTTGAAATAATGGAGGAAACAACTACAGCAGGAAATCCGGCCCATGCACTTTTACAAATAAATTCTGAAGCAAGTCGCAATTCATCATGATTCTCCATAAAATTCAGGAGGTGATTATCAATTTCAATGTTGAGCGCTTCAGTGATCATCCATGCAGGCGATTCTTCCTTAACTACCTTTACAAGTATATCATACAACCCCACTTTATCATATAAATAATCGAAGCAACCATCATATATATACTGATTATAAAGTTCATGCTCATAAACTTCTGCAATAAATAAAGTCTCTTTCACTTCTTTTATCTGTGGTATCAGCCATTGCCAGAATTCAACGGGAACCATCTCTGCCATATCACACCGGAAACCATCAATACCCTTATTTGTCCAGAAAAGTAAAACTTCCCGCAAAAAAATCCACGTTTTGGGTACAGGATTAAAATACGACTTCTTATCATTAAATATATCCACTCCGAAATTCAGTTTTACAGTCTCAAACCAATCGGATGTAACCGGTGATGAGGATAACACATTGTTGCCGGTAACACGCGCCGGTATTTCTACATGTGAAATCATGTTATCAGGATAGGGTATTCCTAACGGTTGGTAGTCAGCCGGAGGACGAAAAGATTCGTTAGGCAGATAATAGAAATTGTTTTGTGGATCGAACATTTTTGCAGTGTCATCATCTGCACCAAAAAAATTATTGCGTCCATGCTCCGATTCTGAGTGATAGCTCCTTGCCACATGATTCGGAATAAAATCAATAATTACTTTTAATCCATAACGATGTGTTCGTTCAATCAGATTCTCAAACTCTGTCATGCGATGATTTACATCTACTGCAAGTTCAGGGCTGACATCAAAATAATCTTTAATAGCAAATGGAGAACCGGCCCGGCCCTTTACTAACCTCCAGTCATCCGGTTGTATACCATATGCTGTAAAATCGGTCATTGTTGCATGCTCCAGTATGCCGGTAAACCAAATGTGAGTAATGCCTAATTCCCTTAATGAAATAAGTGCAGCATCATTAATGTCGTTAAACTTTCCGGCACCATTATCTGCAATGGTTCCGTTTTGCACATGAGGCACTTTGATGTTGCCAAATAGCCTTACAAATAATTGATAAATAACAGGCTTCAACCCGGCAACATGATGACCCATATTTATCTCCCGATTCCGTTATTATTTAAATTTTAATTTTATAAAATAGTTCTGTTTAGATTAGTTTTAATCTGAAATGTTAAAACCATGATTTCTTTTTTCTTCTGGTTGTTGTTCCTGAAATACCAAGAATACCAAGCAATCCTCTGGTAACTTCTCTTGCAACGGTGCGGGCTACCTGCCTTCCAACTGTACTATCAATTATTGATCCTGCCATTGATTTTTCTTTGCTTGCTGCTTCGGGTGCTTCTTTTTCTTCTGCTTCTTCGGCTTCTTTCGTCACCAGTTTATTTCCGAGTTTTTCATAGGCGCTTTCGCGATCAACAACTTCATTATACTTTTTTACAAGAGGAGATTTACTGATGATAGTATCAATCTCCGCCGGTGTTAAAATTTCCATTGCTGATCGTGGAGCACAAAGCATTGTATGAGCAAGAGGTGTTGGTGTTCCTTTTTCAGATAATACGGTTACCAATGCTTCACCAATTCCCAACTCTGTCATCAGGTCTTCGGTTTTATAAAAATCAGACATTGGATAATTTGCGGCAATGGTCTTGATCGACTTTCTATCGTTGGCAGTGAATGCACGATAGGCATGTTGTATCTTCATACCTAACTGACTTAATACATTGGCAGGAATA
The DNA here is from genome assembly GCA_031411675.1 of Bacteroidota bacterium. GTDB lineage: Bacteria > Bacteroidota > Bacteroidia > AKYH767-A > OLB10 > JANOXC01. The sequence goes on from JANOBN010000175.1 coordinate 2,278, forward strand.
TCAGTTGCTAATTGCGTACAGAAAAATACACCAACTCCTTTTGAACGGATTAACTTAATAATAGACTCCAGTTGATTGAGTAATGCTTCACTCGCTTCTTTAAAAACCAGATGAGCCTCATCTATAAAAATTACCAGCTTGGGCTGATCCATATCACCTTCCTCAGGAAAAGTGGAATAAATTTCGGCAAGCAGACAAAGCATAAATGTGGAAAATAATTTTGGTCTGTCTTGTATATCCACTAACCTGATTATATTAATAACTCCTTTGCCGTCATCATCAATTCTTAAAAGATCATTTACATCAAAAGATGTTTCTCCAAAAAAATCATCAGCACCCTGCTGTTCAATCTCTACCACTTTGCGAAGTATTGTTGAGGCTGATGCTGTGCTGATGGCTCCGTACTCTTTTTTAATTTCTTCTTTGCCTTCATTAATTAAATATTGCAGCACTTTTTTAAAGTCTTTGAGGTCGAGCAGCAAAAGGCCATTATCATCGGCATACTTGAAAACCAGTGATACAACTCCACCTTGTGTATCGTTCAGATCCAGAATTTTTGTTAAAAGTACCGGACCAAATTCACTTACGGTAGCACGCAGCCTGGCACCTTTCTCTTCTGACAGGGAAAACAATTCCACATGATAAGACGAAGGAGTCCATGGCAGGCCGATTTTGGCATGACGGTCCACTAACTTCTCATTCTGAACTCCGGCCTTTGCAATACCGCTCAGATCGCCCTTAATGTCCATCATTAAAACGGAAACACCTTTCTCTGATAACTTCTCTGCAATGCCCTGTAAGGTCTTTGTTTTACCACTACCGGTAGCTCCGGCAATAAGACCATGTCTGTTGAATGTCTTTAAGGGAGCAGTAATATGCGCCTCAGCGTAACAATTACCCTCGAAAACAGCACCACCAAGGGTTATAAAGTCACCTTTGCAGGCATATCCCTGATTGATAGAAGTTATAAACTCTTCTTTAGTCGCCATAGCATTAATTTGTCCCGTAAAAATATGGATTATAGTTCTAATCCACTGGCAACCTAAAAACATACATTGACCAAATATATTTTTACAGTCAGGCACAACCCATTATTCTTGCTGTATTAATATAAGCGGGCTATAGAAATGCCCGGAATTCACAGGAATTATAACATAAGACTCACCCATCACTTATAAATCGAAACCGGCAATAAAGCCTTAAGCAAATCAAAATTACATTGTTCCAGGCGCCTGTTCCACCATTATTTAGCCAACCTTTAATGAAATTAAAAAGCGATACCCGAACCTTTGAGGGTCTTACGGTTTACGTAGATCCGCAGGTTGGTTATATTTATATAAAAGTGGTTACAGGTGATACCGGATTTTTAAAACTGGCTATTAAGGATCAAACTGATAAAATTGTTGCCGAACAAAGCATTCCTGCTAATCAACTGACTGCTGTTCCGTTAACCGGTCTTGAGCAAGGGATATATAGCGTTAATGTTCAGATTAACAATATGGAGTTGAGTGAAAAATTCCGCTTTTAACCGGTTGCTACTCCAGAGTTAAAACAACCAATGATTTTTCCATAACAGTTATCTCGCTTTTCAACAGCCCGATAAATGCATTCCCATAAGTGAGATAAAAAGGAATGAAATTCAGATATCGTTCCTGCAATACACCCTCCGGAAATGCCTTATCTTTAATTCCTTTAATTTGCGCAATAGAAGTTTCATTCTGACGCTTAATAGCAGCCGTCACTTTCTTCTTTATCACCTCCAGTGAATTTAATAGTTTTTGCTCTTCTGCATTCACCGTACCTGCAAGGCTCTGATCAATGGCAACAACTTTTTCACGAAGTTTACTGAATACATTATTGGAGAGACTTATAAATTCTGTCACATCCAATTCACCTGCTTCTGCTTTTAAAAACTTTCTTACCAGCTCATCCACCGTTGAAAACAAATCAACAGGTGTCATTTTAAACTGCTCCAGTTTTTTATTTAAGGACTGATCAATTAATAAAACACTTCCCCTCTGTACCAAAACCGGGTAATGTACCTTATGATGATTGAATAAAGTCCGGTATTGTAACCAATATGCAATCTCACCCGGACCACCAACATATGCAAGATTTGGCAATATATATTCCTGATAAACTGGACGCAGTACAACATTCGGACTAAATCGTTCCGGTTGTTTTTCAAGCAAGTCAAGCATCATCACTTTACTAAAAGAAAGATCAGTATTAACCACTTCAAAATGTTCATCAGGTGCCTTAACAATTCGCTCTCTTACACCGTCTTCCATAAAAAAGAGGTTAATATTCCGGGGATTCACCTGAGGCTTATAACCTAACTCCTGCAATTTTGAATTTGTGGCCTCCACAAAATTAAAAGAGGAATGATTTTCCAATTCATCATGAAGCACCGGTTTAAATAACTTTTTAAGATCCGGTTCATTACCATCTATTACCACAACACCATAATCGCCCAATAATTTATAAACCAGAAAGCGCATTGCATCAGCCAGATTCGAATTAAACATGTAGGCTTCTTCAAAAATCCGGTACAATTCCTTAGCATTTTCCGAATTTCCCATCACCTCATTTAATTCCGACAGTAATGGATTCATCGTTTCCGGATCAAGTCCTCCTGAAGCTCCCTTTGCATCAAGATTCCAGACCAATTTTTTATTAAAAAGATGAACATGGTTGATCTCTTCAAAATCATGATCTTCTGAAGCCATCCAGTAAACGGGAACAAAATGACAGGAAGGATAACCTTTATTTAATTCTTCAGCCAGATTTATTGTGGAAATTATTTTATAAATAAAGTATAACGGACCTGTAAATATGCAAAGCTGATGACCGGTTGTTACAGTAAAAGTATTTTCATCAGCTAATGATTCAATATTTTTTAACACCTCAGGGTACTCAGTTGTAATCTGATGATTCTGTTGCAGCAATACTTTAGTCAATTCCTTACGGTAAAAGGGAAACTTACTGCGTTCAGTTATTGCTTCTTTAAAAGAATCGATATTTTGAGGATAGGAATAAAAAGGCATTAATGATTCCTTGCCATTAATATAATCAGTTATCAAAGAGTTTAAAAGACCGGTTGCCCCGTAACTTAACTTTTCTCCTTTAATTGAAACTGATTTTGCAATCATGTGTTTATATTCTTTGAATTAGTAATTTAATCCTGCAATAACTATATAATTAAATAAAATTACTCCACTATATCTCCATACAAATCAAATTCCTCTGAACGGGTTATTTTTACATTCACAAAATTACCTTGTCGTGCATACCATTGTCCTGCATCAATCAATACTTCATTATCCACTTCCGGTGAATCAAACTCTGTTCTGCCGACAAAATAATCTCCTTCTTTACGATCAACAAGTACCTTAAAGGTACCTCCTATCTTTTTGCTATTTATCTCATTGCTCACATCCTGTTGCACAGCCATTATCTCATCAGCACGTTCTTGTTTTACTTCGTCCGGCACATCATCGTTTAGCAGAAATGCATGTGTATTTTCCTCATGAGAATAGGTAAACACACCCAGCCTGTCGAATTTCATTTCTTTAACAAAATCCACCAATTGATCATGATCATCCTGTGTTTCACCAGGATATCCGGATATCAAGGTGGTACGTAATGCAATTCCCGGAACACGCTCCCGCACACTCTTCACCAGTTCAGTGGTTTTGCTTCTGGAGGTACCACGTCGCATTGATTGAAGCATATGATCACTTATATGTTGTAGTGGCATATCGAGATAGTTACAGATATTAGATCTTTCGCGCATCACATCCAGTACATCCATTGGAAATCCTGACGGAAAAGCATAATGCAAACGAATCCA
>JANOBN010000176.1:0-2554 GCA_031411675.1 Bacteroidota bacterium
TCACACCCTTACTATACCGGCAAAATGAAGCTGGTAGACACTGCAGGACGCGTGGATAAATTCCGCACCCGTTATGCAAAAGCGAAAAAACAACAAGACACGGAAAAATAGTTTAAGTTTTCATGGTGGTAAATAGGGTAAGTCCTGTTCCGAAGTTCGGGACAGGATTTTTTTATGACTTTTTTCTCAAAATATTTGTTTTTTAGAAAAACCGATCTATATTGGGCGCGTCAGATTTGATTGTAATGCAACCAAATGGAATGATGGCAAAACGGTCTAGTCTGATCATTTGAAAAGTAAGCCCAGAGGCGTTTCAGTTAATAGTAAACACTTGAACACACTAAAATTGTTTAAAACTAAAAACGGGTTAAACTAAAAATTCAAGATAAATAATTCTCAAATTTGTTAGATAAATAAAACCTCTAACCTGAAATTAAACTAAAAAAATCATGGCAACAGAAGCAGCAGAAGCAAAGGAAAAACTAAAGGTATTGCAGTTAGCAATCGACAAAATTGAAAAGACCTACGGTAAAGGCACCATCATGCGCATGGGTGACAATGCGATAGAGCCCATGGAGGCTATCTCCACCGGTTCTATATCATTAGATTCGGCACTGGGCATTGGCGGATTACCAAAGGGTCGTGTAATTGAAATCTACGGACCGGAATCATCGGGAAAAACCACTCTTGCCATACATGCTATAGCGCAGGTACAGGCTAAAGGGGGAATTGCAGCTTTTATTGATGCAGAGCATGCATTCGATCGTTTTTATGCGCAAAAGCTGGGTGTTGATATTGAGAACCTTTTGATTTCTCAACCCGATAACGGAGAGCAGGCCCTGGAAATTACTGAAAACCTGATTCGTTCCGGTGCTATAGATATCATCGTTATTGATTCTGTGGCGGCCTTAACTCCTAAAAGCGAGATTGAAGGCGAAATGGGTGACAGTAAAATGGGATTACATGCCCGTTTAATGTCACAGGCACTACGTAAACTTACTGCAACTATCAGCCGCACCGGTTGTTGCTGCATTTTCATTAACCAGTTACGTGAGAAAATCGGAGTGATGTTTGGAAACCCGGAAACTACTACCGGTGGAAATGCACTGAAGTTTTACGCTTCTGTGCGTCTTGACATCCGTCGTATCGGTCAGATTAAAGACGGGGATTCCGTAGTAGGTAATCGCACCAAGGTGAAAATTGTAAAGAATAAAGTAGCACCTCCATTCCGTTTGGCAGAATTTGACATCATGTATGGCGAAGGCATTTCCAAGGCCGGAGAAATTGTTGACCTGGGTGTAGATAATAATATCATCAAGAAAAGCGGTTCCTGGTTCAGTTATGGAGAAATTAAAATAGGGCAGGGACGTGATGCCGTTAAGCAAATGATGAATGATAATCCGGAAATGGCAGAGGAAATCGAAGCCAAAATACGGGAAGCATTATTGGTTAAACAAAACGCTTAAATAATTAAATTTAGTAACGGGATGAAGTTGATTATCTTCATCCCGTTTTTTTATTGAATAAAACTCACTATGAATACAAGTAAACTAATTACTGTTATTGCCATTCTGGTAGTCATTTTTAATGGGTGTAAGCCAAAAACAGAAGTTGTAGAAGAAGCTGCAGTTGCAACTACCAATGACACCTCCACATTAGGTAAAAAAATTACCGAAATCACCAACCTGATGACTGCCAACCCAGGTAATGCTGATCTGGTTTATAAACGTGCTAAATTATTTATAGAGCAGCAAAACTTCCGTGATGCATCGCTGGACATAGTACGTGCAATAAATATGGATTCCAGCAAGGCTGATTATTATATCATATTATCTGATGTGCATCTTGCTGCCAACAAACCTACTCTTGCAAAGGCTTCTTTGGAAAAATGTTTGGCGTTGCAGCCCGAGCATAAAGAAGGAAACATGAAGCTGGCGGAATTATATTTTATTGCTCGTCAGTACGACAAAGTATTTGAGCATCTCAATAACATTTTAAGAAAAGAGATTAATAATCCTCAAGCATACATGATGAAAGGGATGGCCTATAAAGAATTGGGGGATACTGCAAAAGCCATCTCCAGCTTTCAAACAGCCATTGAACAGGACCCTAAATATTATGCACCTTTTATGCAGCTAGGCGTGCTTTATGGTGAAAAAGGAAGTGCGCTTGCTGAACAATATTTTACAGGTGCTATTAATGTAAATCCGCGTAGTGAAGAAGCATTGTATGGAAGAGCCATGTATTTTCAGGAGATGAAACATGACTATGATAAAGCCATACAGGATTACACCACCATCGTTCAACTTAACCCAAAAAATAAAAATGCACATTTTAATCTGGGATACATTCACTACGAATATTTAAAAGTGCGAAACGTGGCAATCAAACATTATACAGATGCTATTGCTGCAGATCCTTATTATGCAGAAGCCTATTATAACCGTGGATTGACGTATGAAAGTTTAGGCAACATCGGAGCAGCTAAAAAAGATTATGAGGAAGCTTTAAGGGTTCGTCCGAATTATCGTTTAGCAGAAGCAGGATTGCATAG
>JANOBN010000177.1:0-2409 GCA_031411675.1 Bacteroidota bacterium
GGATGCAATTGTGCTCGACTATCATCTGGATGCTATAAACAAAACCAGCGATAATGGTTTGGCTATACTTGAAAAAATTAAGAAGGTCAATAACAAAACGCATGTAATTATGCTTTCAGGACAGATGCATTATGGTGTTGCAGCAAAAACTATTGCCAAAGGTGCAGAACAGTATGTGATTAAAGATGAAGAAGCGTTTGAAAAAATTAGTATGATCTTAAAGGATATGATTAAAGTTGCTTGAAATAATAAAAAGGGAAATATTGCCTTTGGTGAATTATCGTTTTCATATATCTTCTTCGAGTATTTTTTCAGTAACTTCATTATTAATTTTTTTAGTCCACTTATAATAAATAATTATTGCATACATTGTTTAATGCCTTGTTGAACCATGAATGAAAAAGTAAATTACCTAATGACGTACCGTTGTAATTTATGCGGCAATGATTCTTCCTTTTCAGAATCAGATGAAGCCACCTGCCGGTATTGTGATACACCTTCCGTTATGACGCTGGTTTTAAAACAGGAAGCAACACCACAGTTAATGGAAGAACGCATTAAAGCACTTAGTGAGAGCATGCTTAGTAACCTTCAGGAGGCCTATCAAAATTTATCGACTGAGGATATGGCCAACTTTCCCGCTGATAAAGATCCGGAGAAAGAACTCCTTTTGCTTCTTGCCAAACTGAAAAATCTTAAAGAAAAAATTGACGGCATTCAGTTTCCCGACAATAATGAGTTGCCCCCTGAAAAGGAATAAAAAATCAGGGTGTTCATTAACATCACCTTTATAAACAAAAGCCGTTGTTTATCCTTTTAAAAAGAACTTTTCTGCTGTGATTTTTACACTATTTTTGCCCGCTTATCCGCAGTATTATGGCACAACAGGACGACATCTTTAAAAATATTATTTCCCACTCCAAGGAGTATGGCTTTATTTTTCAGTCATCAGAGATTTATGATGGATTAAGCGCTGTTTATGATTACGGGCAGAATGGCGCCGAATTAAAACGTAACATCAGAGAGTATTGGTGGAAATCAATGGTGCAGATGCATGAAAATATTGTTGGTATTGATGCTGCCATTTTTATGCATCCAACTACCTGGAAAGCTTCCGGACACGTAGATGCTTTTAATGATCCGTTAATTGATAATAAAGATTCAAAAAAGAGATATCGTGCTGATGTATTAATTGAAGAACATCTTGCAAAGATTGAAGCGAAAATTGAAAAGGAGGTGGAGAAAGCTGCGAAACGCTTCGATAATTTTGATGAGAAAATGTTTCGTGCTACCAATGCACGTGTAGTGGAATACCAGACGAAAATAGATGAAGTAAATAATCGTTTTAAGACAGCGTTAGAAGCCAATGATCTTGCTGATGTAAAACAAATCATCCTTGATCTGGAAATTGTTTGTCCGGTAAGTGGCTCGCGTAACTGGACTGATGTACGTCAGTTTAATTTAATGTTTTCTACACAGGTTGGCTCGGTAAGTGAAGATTCCAGCACTATTTATTTACGCCCGGAAACTGCTCAAGGTATTTTTGTAAACTTTCTGAACGTGCAGAAAACAGGAAGGATGAAAATCCCATTCGGTATTGCGCAAACAGGGAAAGCATTTCGGAATGAGATTGTAGCACGGCAGTTTATTTTCCGTATGCGTGAATTTGAACAAATGGAAATGCAGTTTTTTGTGAAGCCCGGAACAGAAATGGAATGGTACAATAGCTGGAAAAAGAAACGTATGGCATGGCACCGTTCTTTAGGTATGCCTGATTCAAAATATCGTTTTCATGATCATTTAAAACTGGCACATTATGCCAATGCTGCTTGTGATATTGAATTTGAATTTCCTTTTGGCTTTAAAGAACTGGAAGGAATACATTCCCGAACCGATTTTGATTTGACCAGTCATGAGAAATTCTCCGGCAAAAAACTTCAGTACTTCGATCCAGAAGATAATGAAAGCTATGTGCCTTATGTAGTAGAAACATCTATTGGTTTAGACAGAATGTTTCTTGCAATTTTATCAAATAGTTATAAAGAAGAAAAGCTGGAAGATGGAAGTGACCGTGTAGTGCTTCAGTTGCCTGCATTTCTTGCTCCGGTAAAAGTGGCTGTACTTCCCTTGGTAAAAAAAGATGGTCTTCCGGAGAAAGCACGTGAAATAATGGACAAACTAAAGCTGGATCATTTATGTGTGTACGAAGAAAAAGACAGCATCGGAAAACGTTACCGAAGAATGGATGCAATAGGCACACCTTATTGTATCACGATTGATCATCAGACATTAGAAGATCAAACAGTAACCATACGTGATCGTGATACCATGCAACAGGAACGCATTTCCATTGATGCACTTGCCGGGATCGTAGAGAAGAAAGTAAGTATGAAGAATATTCTGCTTTCC
>JANOBN010000178.1:0-4213 GCA_031411675.1 Bacteroidota bacterium
CCGCTTTTAGGAAAAAATATTGATGAACTGGGTCCTCGTTTTCCTGATATGAGTGAGCCTTATGATAAAAAAATGAGCGCCAGAGCCGCCGCTATCGCTAAAGAAATGAATATCCGTTGTCATACCGGAGTGTATGCCGCAGTTACCGGACCCGTTTATGAAACCAGAGCAGAATACAGATATATTAAAACAATTGGTGCCGATTGTGTGGGCATGTCCACCGTACCGGAAGCTATTGTAGCCCGTCATATGTCATTGCCGGTATTTGCTATTTCAATTATCACTGATATGGGCGGGCACGATGAACCGGAAATTATCACTCATGAAGAAGTTTTAAGGGTTGCGAAAGCTGCCGAAAGGACGATGACCACTTTAATTAAGAAACTTTTGTCAGATTTTGCCTGAGTTGCCTCAATATCCTTATTCAAATTGTATCTTTGATTTAACAAATCCAATTAAATGAAAAACAAATACTCCTTCCTGCTGATACTATTGTTATTTTCAGGTGTTATAAACGCACAAGTTTATGATTTCTCCAATATTACTTTCCAGTCAAATTGGTTTAACCCAAACGAACCTATTGCAACTGCCTATAACATTAAATATAATGGATTATGGGGCTGGCATGATGGCGCCGGTAATGAGTATGCATTAGTAGGTGCTGCAAGTGGTACTTACTTTATTGATGTAACTAATCCTGCTTTGCCTGTTCAAAGAGATTATGTTCAGGGAAGAAGAAATAATTGCATCTGGAGAGAAATAAAAACTTATCAAAACTACTGTTATATGGTTAGTGATGATGGTGCTCCAAACAGTTTGCAAATCGTAGATCTTTCCTACTTGCCCGATTCAGTACATGTGGTGTATGACAGCAATACTTTATTCGAACGCTCTCACACTATATATATTGAAAATGATAAACTTTATTGTGGCACCGTTCATGGCGGATCAGTGGGCACATCATCAATGGCAGTTTTCAGTCTTGCAAATCCTGAATTACCTGTTTTATTAAGATCGCTGAATGCCGATTTCTCAATTCCCGGAAACTCTGTTCATGATATGCTTGTTAAAAATGATACTATTTATGCATCCTGCGGTTATGATGGTTTGTACATCTTTCGTTTAGATGCCATTAATCACTTTCAGTTTTTAAATTCTCTCACCACTTATATTGATCAGGGTTATAACCATAGCGGTGCATTGAATGATGCCGGTACTCATTTATATTTTACTGATGAGGTACCTGCAGGAATGGATATCAAAGCACTGGATGTAAGTAACGTTAACAATTTAACGGTAGTCAATAATTTCCATTCTAACGATTTGGCAACTCCGCATAATCCTTTCATTAAGGGGAATCTTTTATATGTTGCCTATTATCAGGACGGACTTCAGGTGTTTGATATCAGCAATCCTTCTACTCCTGTATTAGCAGGATATTTCGACACTTATTATCAAAATCCAACAGGTACTTATCCATCCCCACCTTATGCCGGTGCATGGGGTGCGTATCCATGGCTTCCAAGCGGTAACATTCTGGTAAGTGATATGCAAAATGGACTGTTTGTCCTTGATCCATCCGGAATCACATCGGTAAGTACAGTTGAAAAGAACAGCTTCTCCATGCGTCCAAATCCGGTTGCAGCAGGTAATAAATTCATTCTTGAATCCGTTAAAGAGCTGAATAATGCGCTGATAAGAATCACTGATGTTACAGGAAAGGAAGTGTATAGTAATAATGTTAATGGTAAGGTAATAACACTTGATTCGGAAAGTTTTTCTCCCGGATTATATATGGTTCACCTGGAATCGCAAGGCTATTCCACCACCAGAAAGTTGACTATAACTCAATAACTAACTTTAAGCCCGGCTAATTACCGGGTTTTTTTATGTCAATAAAAGTTCGCCTCCATGATAAAACTTTGCATCAAGGCTTGCATCTTTGCATATCCGAAATAAAGGTAAATGGAACAAATTTTCCGCCAGACCGTAAAATACGGGTTATCCTAAATATGCCTTCATTAAAACATTTTCTGCTATGTATTTTTTTTACAGTACTAACACTGTCCGCTTCGTCGCAGCGATATAATTTCAGTAACTATACCATTGTTGACGGATTACAAAGTAATCAGATCAATGACATCATTCAAGATCGTTCCGGAAGATTGTGGATTGGAACAATGAACGGGGCAGCTTCCTACGACGGACAAATATTCAGTTATCCTTCCAGAGAAAGCTCCATTGCAAATAATCCGGTTAAAACCATTTTTGAGGATAAGCATGGTAATATTTGGTTTGGTACGGTTCGCAAAGGATTGGTAAGATATGGATCCGGCGTTTATAAAAGTTTTACTGCAAATGATGGTATGCTGAGTGACAATGTAAATGCAGTTTGTGATGATAAGGATACCAATATCTGGATTGGTACTTCAGAAGGATTAAGCCGCTACAGAAATAAGAAATTTGTCAACTTTACTACTACACAGGGTCTGGTCGGGAATTCTGTATTTGATCTTTTATATGATAAAAATAATACACTCTGGGTTGCCACCAGCGGCGGATTAAGTGGCTGGAATGGTGAAAAATTTACCAATTACACAGTAAAGGAAGGTCTCATAAGCAATGTTATTTTTTGTCTGGAAAAATCAAGCGATGGTAAACTCTGGATGGGCACCTATCAGGGAGTTTCTGTATTGGAGAATGGAAAAATAACCAATATCACTATTGAAGACGGATTACCCAATGTAAGAGTAGAAGATATCATTGAAGATGCCGGCGGCAATATGTGGTTTGCAACAAATGGCGGACTGGCGAAATTACATAACGGCAAAATTAAATACATCAATGTAGGTCAGGGTGTAAACAGTAACATCATAAAATCTATTATTGAGGATAGAGAAGGTAATTACTGGCTGGGGACATGGAATGGGATATTTAAGTATAACGGTGACCGTTTTATCAGTTATACTATTGAAGATGGATTAAGCAATAATAATGTGCTCTCTATTTTTGCAGACAAAGCAAATAAAATCTGGATTGGTACTTTAACAGGAGGTATTAATATTTTTGAAAGCGAAGTTTTTAGTCAGATAACGACCTCAGAAGGATTAAAAAGCAGCACTATTTGGTGTATAAATCAGGATAAAACCGGCAAATACTGGTTAGGAACTACCAATGGTCCGTTTCGTTATAATGATTCATTAAATTTATTGGAGTCTCCATTTCCGGAACTGCAAAGTCAGATTATATATGCTGTTTTAAGTGATCAATCCGGTAATGTTTGGTTTGGAACAGATAAAGGAGTTTATATATATAACGGAACATCGTTCAGCATTCTTAATAAAGCTTCGGGATTGACGGAAGAAAAAGTAAGAGTTTTGCATCAGGATAATAATGGTGTAATCTGGATCGGAACTTTGAAAGGAGCGTATTATATTGAAAATAATAAACCGGTTTCACTCAATGCCAAATATAAACTTCCTGATGGCCCCGTAACTTCTATTATAAGTGATAAAGAAGGAGAAGTGTTAATCAGCATTTATGATTTCGGGATATTAGTTTACACTAAAAATGCATTTGCAGCGACTGTTCGTAAGTTAAACCGGAAAAATGGTTTAAAGAATGAAAGAGTTAATTTTTGTTTTCTGGACAGCAGAAGAAAACTGTGGCTCGGTAGTCCTGAAGGACTTGATTGTATAGACTGGGATTTGTTCCGAAATCAACAAAAGGTTTCCTTAATTCATTATGATAAGGGAAATGGATATCTTGGAGTAGAAAGTAATGCAGCTGCCGAAGATCAGGATGGAAACATTTGGTTCGGAACAATAAACGGGGTAATACGATTTAGTCCTGATGCTGCTGTAGTACGACCTACACTTCCCTCTGTTTTTATTTCAAAAATTCAGTTGTTTTACGAAGATGTGGAATGGAGGAAAAATAAAATAAAGATTAACAAGGTAACCGGATTGCCTGAAAATCTGGTCTTAGCATACAACAACAATCATCTTAGTTTTGTTTTTAGTGGTATCTATCTCACTGCACCTGATGAAGTGCAATATCGATTCATGCTCGAAGGATTTGAAGATGACTGGTCACCGGCAACTAAATTGAATTTTGCTAATTACTCTAATTTACCTGCCGGAGAATATATATTTAAAGTTCAGGCTACAGCAAATCAAAGAGAATGGTCGGTGCCGGTAACTTATTCCTTTGC
>JANOBN010000179.1:0-3017 GCA_031411675.1 Bacteroidota bacterium
TGTTGCACGTAAATTAGAAACAACAGGACATGAAATTATTAAATCAATACATCCACATCCAACTATGAGCGAAGCAATAATGGAAGCAGTGGCTGCAGCATATGGAGAAGTGATTCATATGTAAATAATGTTAAAATAAAAAGCCGCTGAGTATATAAATATATTCAGCGGCTTTTTTTATGTAAAATAGTTTAACGGAGTAATGTAACTCTTCCGCTCTTATTTAATTCCTGACCATTAGTTCCGAATAAACGGACATAATATACGTAGGTACCTTGTGGTGCCTTAGAACCATCAATTGTACCATTCCAGCCAATAACCGGATTCTCAGTCTCAAATACTTTTTCTCCCCAACGATTAAATACACTGAACTTATAATTCTTCGCATCAGTATATATAAATTCAGGTTTAAATACAGGGTTAGTGCCTTCCGGAGTAAATGCATTAGGAACGAATAGATGTGGTTCCTGAACCATACAGAATTCGTTGGAATAGCTGGTATCACTGAAACCATAAGTATTGCCGGTTCCTTCATAAGCCGCAATTCTGTAGCAGAATCTTCCGGTAGTCTGATAGATCTCACCAACATTATCCAGATAATCATTAATGCCAAACAATGGAGTTGCAACCGGAAGATTGTCTAAAACACCATCAACTCTACGGAAGATAGAAAATCCACTAATACCACCAAGCCATTCCTCATAATCATTCCATTTGATTTTATTGGTAAGATTATAATTAGGGATTCCGGAAAGTAAAATGGTTCGACCAATATTGCTGGTGAGTACATCATTGCCACAACTGTCAACAGTAATTAATCTATAGAAATAACTGTTTTCGTCTGTCTGAGCAGTATTATCAAGATAACTGATTCGTGGAGAGCCAACATAATTTACATAACCAATTGTGTAAAACGGTCCGGTCCTGTTTATAGAACGTTGTATTTTAAATTTAGAAATATCCGGTGAATCTACCGTATCAACTAATGCTTCTACAATTACTCTTCGCACATCAACAACTGAAGCTTTATTCAGATAACTGAATTTAGGCAATGTTAAAAGTTCAGCCGTATCGCAGGATGAATTAGATGTTGCCTCACGTCCAATAGTATTGCCAATAGCATTGATAAAGTAACAATAAATGGAACCTGCAACAAGGTTGGTATCACTAAATAAAATCAGATTCGAATTTACAGATCCTGCCAAAACTGCAGGATTTCCATCCTGAGAAACATATATATCATATTGTTTAATGCCGTTAGGCATATTTAAATAAGGGGACCATCGAACATCTATTGCAGCACGGCAAATATCCATTTCGGCAGTGCTGAAAATAGTTCGATGCGGATAAATTCCGACAACACTCTTGTTACCACAACTATCCTCTGCAATTACACTGTAAAACTGCGGAGCATTATCTACCGAAGGATTAATGGTAGAGTAACTCAGGAAGTTGTTCGAGACTGTTCCGACAGAATCCCATGCTCCAAAATTATTTTTAACATAAATCTTATAATAGATAACATCACCTGAAGAACTTGGAAGCCATTTAATAGTAACAGTCTGATCATCGTTTGGATTAACGCTTACAGACTCTATCAACGGATCAGCAGGACTGATAATGTCACGGAAATAATCACCGTCAACAGAAGACTTTGAATAACAATTTCCAACGGCATCGTACTGTTCAACATAATAATTAATGTTGTCACCACAAATGGTAATGGTATCGTAAAACTCAGTTGTTGTAACTGTTCCCGGTAACAATGTCCAAACATTAGCAGGGTACTCTTTATAAACCCGGAAAGTATTGGACGCACCACTTATCGCCGGATTATGCATAAGATTCCATTGTAAGTTGGCTATAGTACTATTGGTGTTACCAACATTAAGTTTAATGCTGCTTAAGGTATCAGAATTTGCAACACTAGGAACCAGACCGGTACAACCGCTCCTTGTTAAAAGATAATAATTATGAGAAGCAGTATTTCCATTTGTAGTCGCATCAATATAGGTTACATCAAGCTGATTATTGGTTGAACCAACAAGTATGTTATCACGATATATTTCGTAGCTGTTGTAATTTGTAAAGTTGGTGATGTTGCTGGTCACCCAAGTTAACTCAATTGCTCCGGCAGGTTGTGTAACGCTTACGCAACGCAATTGTGGGGCAGGGATTACATTACCCAGATAAGTAAAGTTACCGGAAACAATATTGGATTGAGAGAAACAACCGGAATTATCATTCACACTGACATAATGCGTCAGACCTGTATCACAATGCGTAATATTTTCAGAATAATTTAAAGAAGCCGTACTTCCGATATTCGACGGTGCGGCAGGAGTAAAGTAATCACTGAAAACATTGTAGGTTCCTGTTGCAGTAGGGATTAATGGTAAAGCATTCCAGCTTAAATCAGCTAATCCCGGATTTAAGTTAGTATTATTATTTACAGCCTGTAAGTAGATGCTGCTTAACGTTGCAGAGTTCGTAGGACTATTAACCAATCCACTACAACCGGAGTGTGATAACATGTAATAACTATACGATGCCGTATTGCCATTTGCAGTTGCATCGGTATAAGAAAGTGCTGCACTACTGTTGATGGTGGTTAATGAAGTACCATTTCTGAAGATTTCGTAATTGTTAAAGTTGGTGAAATTTAATCCTGTGGTATCCCAATTCAAAGTAATACTTCCATTTGCATTCACGCTAACACAACGAAGCGAAGGAGCTGCTGTAACATTACCCAGATAAGTATAATTACCGGAAACAATATTGGATTGAGAGAAGCAGCCGGAATTATCATTCACTCTTACGTAATGAGTCAGACCGGTATCACAATGTGTAATATTCTCAGAATAATTTAAAGAAGCAGTGCTTCCGATATTAGACGGTGCAAGAGGGGTTAAGTAATCACTGAAAACATTGTAGGTTCCCGTTGCAGTAGGGAGTAATGGTAAAGCATTCCAGCTTAAATCAGCTAATCCCGGATTTAAGTTAGTATTATTATTTAC
>JANOBN010000180.1:0-2168 GCA_031411675.1 Bacteroidota bacterium
TATACCTATAACTGGCAACCCGGTAATTTAAACGGAGCATTACAAAATGTAACTCCTGCTGCATCGGGTAATTATGTAGTTAAAATAGGCGATGGAACTGCTTGCTTAGCCTCATTTAATTCCCCTAATATTACTGTCAACAATTGCACCCTGACATTAAATCTGAGTTTGGTATTAGAAGGATATCACACCAATGGCAGTATGATGCAATCTGCTCTGCTAAATACAGGCTTGAGCAATGACAGTACCCATTGTGATTCTGTTATTGTTGAATTGCACCATTCCTTTGCACCGTATTCCTTATTCAAAAGAGATACTGTTCTTCTTCACAGTAACGGCGTTGCAAATATCACCTACCCGGGTTCCATAACCGGTGGTGTATATTATATTGTGGTACGGCATCGCAACAGCTTAGATGTTTGGAGTAATATTCCGGTAACAATGAATGCTGTTACTAATTATGATTTTATTCATTGATCAGATAATAACTGGAATTTCTCTATAGAATAAATCATTCCTCATTGCTAAATGCCTTCTCAATATTTTTATCCGGAATAAGCCATACAATTGAAACAACTAAAAAAAGTACACCTGATATAATAGGATCTATAAAAGCAGCAGGGATTGCCAAAGAGTAAATAATCAGTGAAAAAATACCTTTTTTGTTTGCATTAACAAATGCCTTTTTTAATGCTTCCAGATTATGTGCCTGACGTTGTACTGCATTTTGTAAGATTGTATATGCAACCCCACAGAGCAAAAGCAAAATTGCATAAAGGACTACAGTATTAGCTGCAAAATGATTCTCCCCCATCCAACCGGTAGCAAATGGAATTAAAGAAAGCCAGAATAACAGATTAAGATTCGCCCAGATAATACCTGAAGATACAGTTTTGACTGAATGCAATAAATGATGATGATTTCCCCAGTATATTCCAACAAATAAAAAACTCATGAAGTAGCTTATAAAAACCGGAATTAAAGCCTTTAAGTCTGCCCAATCACCACTATGAGGAATCTTAAATTCCAACACCATGATAGTTATTATTATTGCCAAAACACCGTCACTAAAGGCTTCCAGTCTGTTTTTATTCATGGTTGATATTAATAATATATTTTTTACAAAGATGCAATAAATTTATTTTATGGAATGCTCAATATTTAGTGTTGATCTAAAATAAAGAATTCTGATGTTGCCTATTTAGGCTTAGAGCGTTTTTAACATTTTTTACCTCTTAGAATCTATCTTAAAAATGGAGGCTCATAATTATTGGTACCCCGGTTTGAAATCAAACTAATCAATGATAAATTGTTGAAAAGATTAAGCAAAATCCGGGGCGTTTTCTCTTCAATTGCTGTTCTTTGTTCAATGCAACTTAATATTACCTCTCTGAATTCCGGAAGCAACGGTAACTGCTATTATATAGGTAATGATAAGGAAGCTGTTTTGATCGATGTTGGAATATCCTGCCGTGAAGTTGAAAAAAGAATGGCCAATCTTCAGCTTTCCATGACACTTATAAAAGCTATTTTTATTTCTCATGAGCATACTGATCATATTCGCGGAGTAAGGGTTTTGGCAACTAAATATCAAATACCTGTTTATATTACCCCTCTCACTTTTTCTAATAGCCAGCTCTATCTCGAAAAAGATTTAATCAATTCTTTTAATGCCAATGAAGATGTTTCAATTGGCAATCTCGTTGTAACTCCATTTGTAAAACATCATGATGCAATAGATCCCTACAGTTTTACTGTTTCCGGTAATGGAGTTAAAGTGGGTATCATCACTGATATTGGCATTTCCTGTAATGAAGTGGTTCATCACTTTAAGCAATGTCATGCAGTATTTCTGGAAAGCAATTACGATGAGCAGATGTTAGAAAACGGCAATTACCCTATTCAATTGAAAAACCGCATCAGAGATGGTAAAGGGCATTTATCTAACCGGCAGGCATTGCAACTTTTCCTGGATCATAAACCGGAATATATGAGCCATTTGTTACTTGCCCATCTTTCAGAAAATAATAATTGTCCGAAAATTGTTCAGGACTTATTTAAACCTCATTCAAAATCAACAAAAATAATTGTTGCGCCAAGAACCAGAGAAACGCCTGTTTTTACGATTACCAGTAACAAAAAATTAAACTCCATACCCCGTTTCATGC
>JANOBN010000181.1:0-4699 GCA_031411675.1 Bacteroidota bacterium
GTTAAAAGTAGGTCAGAATTTTGGGTCGGGGAAGAGCCCTTTACTGGATTTACTTAAGAGTAGTATTGACAATTTTGTTAAAGATAAAGATCTGCGTAAAAGCCCAACATTACGTTTCCGTCTATATAAAGCGGTAAGCCAGCTTTTATTGCAGCGACATGAATACGAGGCCTTGGAAGAATATCTTTTAACAGTTTATCCTGAGTTTGAGAATGAAGAATTGTTTGATAAAAGTAATCATGAGATCAAATTACAAATGCTTACCTATATCGTTAATACCTTATTTAAGAATAATAAACTCAAACAATCACTTCAATATGCGGAGAAATTAAAACAGGCAATGGAAGAATATCATCATCTTTTATATGATAAATATATATTCTTCTATTACAATGCACAAGTAATAAATTACTCGCAGCTCAATCCTAAAAAAGCGCAGGAAATTCTGGAAGATTTAAAAGACAATGATAAAATCCGATCCAATTCCTTTTATCATTTATTTGTTTATCTCAATCTTGCCGTGGTATTATTCACACTTAAACAATATAAAGAATCTGCAAAACAGCTGACGCGGTTATATTTGCTTGATGGTTACAAGAATGCCGAGCCGACACTTAAACTGAAGATTGCTGTTGCAGAGATGATTATACGATATCAGTTGGGCGATTTTGAGGTGCTAAAGTCCAAATTGCAGCAGGTAAACAAGGAATTCAGGGGTTTATTAGAGAGTGACGATATGCTGAACGAGAAAGAAATCATAAGCATTATTCCGGAACTGGTTGTTACGCCACATTTGCCTAAAAACAAGCCTTTACTGGCACGGATTAATCACTTTCTACAGCAAGAAAACGAGAAAGGGGACGGGGACACGGAAGTGATTAATTACCGAAACTGGCTGACCAGTCTGGGCTTAAAAAGATAATTGAGTGCGTAAGACTTATTTAAAATGTGGATTAACTATGGTCACTGCCGTACTATCTTTGTTCTGTTAAAACACAAAATCCATTTATATTATGAAAACAATACTTTCCTTCCTTTTACTTCTGACTGCGATCATTCACACAGAAACAGTTTCGGCACAGCCGGCCGGTTGTCAGGCTGCATTTGTTTACACGGCCGATTCAACAGGGTCGATTATTACATTTACCAATACCTCTACCGGCAACTTCACCGGAATGTCGTGGAGTTTTGGCGATGGTACAAGCTCTACTCAAACCAACCCGGTTCATGCTTACAACAGTGTAGGGCCATTTATTGTATGCCTGACTGTTTACAATAGCTTTTTAGGTTGTCAGTCTACATTCTGTGATTCGATACCGGGCGGCAATTCAACAGGGGGCTGTTCTTCTTACTTCAGTACACAAGCAACCGGACAAAATGTTTACTTCTATGGGTATCTTACAGGAGGAACTAATCCTGTATCCTATGCATGGGATTTTGGTGATGGAACAACAGGCAACACGGCCAATCCGCAACATACTTATGTTGCTGCCGGCTTATATAATGTTTGTGTAGATATCACTACTGCAAACGGCTGCATTGCTACTTATTGTAATACCATTACCGTAAATGCTTCGGTTACTTGTAATGCTTCCTTCACTGCATCCGGCTCGGGATTATTTAATGTTATTCAGTTTACCAATACATCTGCAGGAAATATATTTAATTATTATTGGGATTTTGGTGACGGAACAAGCAGTACACAGATCAGTCCAAGTCATATTTATACTAATGCCGGAGTTTATACTGTTTGCCTGACTATCGGCAATCCTATCGACTCCTGTTATTCTACTTATTGCAGTAATGTAACTGTGAACACCAGCGTGGGTTGCAATGCGCAATTCGGTTATCAAAATACTAGTATGACTTACACCTTTGCTTCCTCCAGCTCACCAACAACATATCATCAATGGAGTTTTGGTGATGGCACCACTTCCTTCAGTGCAATCCCTACTCATACTTATGGTGCAGCAGGAGCTTACGTAATCTGTCATACCGTTATTGATTCTTTAAATTCCTGTACGGATACCTGGTGCGATTCCATTCTAATTTCAAATGGTGGTAACTGCGTGACTTCTTATACTTACACAACGGACAGCAGTGGAACTTTATTTGCATTTACCGGAACTTCATCAGGTACTCAAGGTTATTACCAGTGGAGTTTTGGTGATGGCACAGGTGGTATGGGATCATTTACTACTCATCAGTATTTAAATCCGGGAATTTATATTGTTTGCCTGTCCATCCTTTCATCACCTGCCGGTAACATCATTTGTTCTTACTGTGACTCTATAGTTGTAGGATCAGGTAATGTTTGTGTTCCTGTTTTCTATTCTTATCCTGACTCCAATGTATTTGGTAATGGAAATATGTATTTTGGAATATATAATACTTGTGCAAATACACAGTATGTGTGGAGCTTTGGTGACGGATCTACAGCCGGCGGGAACTCTCCGGTTCACAATTATGCCGACAGTGGCTGGTACTATGTTTGTGTAACTGCATACTCACCAAATGGAACTTATACTTTCTGTGACAGTGTATATTCATTACGCTTATCATCAACCGGTATAGTGGAAACTGCACAGTCAATTTCCCTGAGTGTTTATCCTAATCCGGCAATAGAAAATGTTTCCATAGCATTCCATTTATCACAAATATCTGAAGTTTCTATTTCCCTTTATGATGTGCGAGGAAAGCTTCAGTCAGTGATTTATAATGGTATCTTAGCCTATGGAAAACACTCACTCAACCTTCAGTCAGCTGATCTTCAAAGCGGTATTTACTTGCTTAATATGGTAATCAATGGGTCAGTTATTCATCAACGCATTATAGTACAATAATCCCTTAAATTTTTGATGTTTATCGTCCCGCCCAAACAGCGGGACGATTTTTTTATGCTTTCTTTGCAGTATGCAACAGTTGTCAGTATCCATTATAGCATATAATGAGGAGCTTAATATTGCCCGGTGCATAGAAAGTGTTCTCGCTATTGCTGATGAAATTATCATTGTTGACTCCTTTTCTACCGATCAAACACTGGAGATATGCAGCAGATATCCTGTTAAAATAATTCAGAATCATTTTGGCGGATATATTGAGCAAAAGAATTTTGCATTAGGTAATTGCAATTTCCCATATATTTTATCGCTGGATGCTGATGAAGCACTCTCTCCTGAATTGACTGAAAGTATTAAAGCAGTAAAGGATCATCCAAAAAGCGACGGATATACCATGAACAGGCTTACCAATTATTGCGGCAAATGGATACATCACTGCGGATGGTATCCTGATAAAAAACTACGGTTATTTAATAAGAAAGGCAGTTGGGGCGGAACCAACCCACACGACAAATTAGTGCTACCTGCAGACAGTAAAGTTACCCATTTAAAAGGGGACATACTGCACTTCTCCTATTATACCATGAATGATCATATGGATCAGATAAAAAAATTTACAGAGATTGGTGCTGTAGAGGCGTTTAAAAAAGGAGGGCGATCTTCTATATTTAAGATTATATATAAACCCGGACTTAAATTTTTTCGTGACTATTTTTTAAAGCTTGGTTTTCTGGATGGGATTTATGGTTTTATCATTTGTAAAAATTCCTCCTTTGCTACTTATTTAAAATATGTAAGGCTTTACCTGTTGCAACAAAATAAATGAAAACTATTATAATCAGTCGTACTGATGCTATTGGTGATGTAGTACTGACACTACCTTTAGCCGGTCTTTTAAAAAGTCATTTTCCGGATTGTAAAATAATTTTTTTCGGACGCAGTTACACAGAACCTGTTATTGAATTAAGCAATCATGTGGATTCGTTTTTAAATTATGATGACTTTGTTAAACTAAACGATAAAGAGCAAACAGCTTTATTAATATCACAAAAGGCAACTGACATCATTCATGTTTATCCGAGACGTAATATTGCAAAAGCTGCAAAAAAGGCAGGAATACAAAACAGAATCGGTACATCACATAGGTGGTATCATTGGTTTACCTGTAATAACCTGATTAATTTCAGCAGAAAAAAGTCCGACTTACATGAAGCGCAACTGAATACCAAATTATTAAAAGGACTACAGATAAATACTTCCTTTTCAAAAGCAGAGCTTACCTCCTTTTACGGATTTAAATCATCAGGCAATTTACCCGACGCACTTAATACAATAATAAAGAAAGACGCATTAAATGTAATTATTCATCCCCGCTCGCATGGCAGTGCGCGTGAATGGGGATTGGATAATTATAAGGAATTGATTACTATGCTAAATAAGTCCGGTGTTAATTGCATTATAACGGGTTCTGCTGCTGAACAAAAAGAATTGGCACACTGGATTACCCAATTACCGCAAGCAGTGATTGACCTTACCGGAAAGCTTACGTTGCGTGAGTTAATTACGTTAATTAATTCTGCTGATGGAATTGTAGCCGGCAGCACAGGTCCTTTACATGTTGCAGCTGCCTTAGGAAAAAATACACTTGGCTTTTTTCCTCCGATACGCCCGATGCATGCAGGAAGATGGGCGCCATTAGGATTAAAAGCCGGATATATAACATTTGATAAAGTTGATTGCAATGATTGCAGGAAAAATCCTTCTTCCTGTACCTGCATCAAAAATATTTCCACAAAACGTTCTTCTGATGTAATTTTAGCGTGGAAAAAATGAGTTCAGAAAAGCCCCATCTTAAGGAC
>JANOBN010000182.1:0-3221 GCA_031411675.1 Bacteroidota bacterium
ATTATAAATGCTGATAATAAAACTAAATTATACGGAGAGGCAATGCCTGCATTTATAATAATATTTTTTTTAATCGGGGAGAAGAAGAATGCAGAATCAGAAAATCCACCATCAGAATTAGTAGAAGAGAATGGAGGATTATATACTTGTATTGGAGGATTGCCGGTAAATGCAGGTATAGTTGTGTTAAGTTCATTTGCACTAATAACAACAGTTGGTAATGGAAGATCTCGGAAATAAATTACAGAATTAGCCGTTAAGAAATTACCAAATAAGCGCAGTGTAAATGCAGTATCACCAGGTGTTATGCTGGTATCTGCAGGCTGAAGAGAGCTTATTGTAGGTATTGGTGCAGCAAGTAAAGATAAGGCCGTATCGGCACGCAATAAACCATAACCGGTTTTAAAATCAAAACCGGCAGTATCCATGTTTAATGCAGTAGATAGCAAAATCGTTTTCAACTCTGCCGGTGACATTACTGCATTGTAAAATTTATCTTTTGCTTCAATAAGTAATGCAGCAGCTCCGGCAGCATGTGGTGCTGCGGCTGATGTACCAAAGAAGTTCGGGAATAGATCGCCATCAATATTCGGACCACCCAGATTCACAGTTGTATTTACTCCGTTGGGTGCGATAATCTCTGGCTTTTGTCGGGTAACACCATTTACAGGTGTGCCTCCTCTGGAAGAGAACGATGCAATGGTAGGAGGGTTAACTCCATAAGGTGGTGTATTGGAATAGAGTACTGCTCCTACAGCAATGGCACCGGCAGCATTTGCTTGTCCAACAATAGTTGAATTTCCGCTGTTATATTCGTTTATGGTAAGCTCACCCCGGAAAACAACATATTTTAAATTTACATTGGTGCTTCCATGTGCGCGTACAATCAAAATGTTGGTTGTAGTGTTTCCGGTTACAGTAAATGGCAATACTTCTAGAGGATCTGCACCTCTGTTATCGCGGTTGAAACCAAATAATGTTATGCCATTGTTATCAGTAAGGTATATATCCAGATCATTTGAAGTTCCTGATGATGTCTGGCCCAGAGAATATATAGAATCCTGCCATTGCAAAACAATTGTATAATTACCCGGAGTTAATGAGATACTTTGAAATACATCACCACCACCAAAATTGTGTGCAAATCCTGATATTGTTCCGGGTGCCGGAGCCGGATTAAATACCGATTGGTATGATTTGTTTCCATAATTCCCTGCTGCTGAAAAATAAGAAACACCCAGTGCTGTTACTTCATCAACCGCTTTTGCTACTGTACCATCTTCAAAAAATGGTTCTGTTATATAAGTTATATCATCCACAATAACATCACAACCTGCTTGTTGCATTTCCCGGATACCTTGTGAAAAATCTCCTGCACTGATAAAGCCGGTGCGGAAAGCGAGGTCTGCACCCGGTGCAACATCATGAACAATTTGTAACATTGCTCTGCCTTCATCTGTTCGTCGTCCTAATGGGAATTCCTTTAATACCTGAACTGCTGCCGGAAGATCACCATTTGAAATATTGGTTGTAGCATTATTTCCTAAAACAGTATTGTAACTGTCGGACATTACACCAACTTTAACTCCATTCCCGTTTACATTAAATCCTGCTCTTGCAAGATTAGAATATTGTGATGTATCCCCTGCAGAGGTAACCGCTCCTACATTTGACAGTGCAGGATAAAGTGGTCTTGCATAATCAATCAAATTTGGAAGACTATCCAGTTTAAGCAAGTTAGCAATTGGATATTTACCTGTTACGATAAGTGTTATAGGACCATTATCAATGAGGTCCGTCATTCCATAAGGAGGTGTTTGCAACAAAGTTTTTAAGGTATCATACTTCCCTTGTAATGCAATAATTTCGATATAAACACTATCATTAAAAATCAAAAAGATATTTTTTGCACTATCCTGAACCTGTCCGAAATAATAGTAAAGAGAATTTAATTCGGAACCTATAAGATCATCCACTTTACCATTTACAGGGGGTGGGTAATAAGGAAAAATACAAGGAATAAATACCACTTTAGCGGTATCAGTAGCGCTGCAACCATTGTTGCCATTGGTAACTGTAAGTGCATATTTACCACCGGCACTTGCATTTATTGTAGATGCATTTGCAGGAGAGCTAATTACTCCACCATTGAGTGGCTGCCATAAATATTGTGGATTAGCAGCATTGGTAGTACCGGTTAGTTGAACAAAAGCGTTCGCACAGGTAAGAGCGGTATCATTTCCTGCATTAACAGTTGGAATTGTTTTATTAGAAGTTACAACTGCAAAATCGGAAGCTGAACATCCATTAGCTGTTACGTTTACTGTATATGTTCCTGCAGCATTAACTACCAATGTATCATCATTTTGACCGGAAACAATACTTCCACCGTTTGTTGCAACCCAATTGTATTGAGAACCTGCAACTGATGATGTTGCGATAAGAAGCGCGGTTGGATTAGCACAGGTTAGAAGTTTATCAGGCCCTGCATTTACTACAGGAGGTGAGCAAAGAAGAAAAGGTGCATGATTTACTGTTACGCCACATTTTATATCAACCTGTGTCCTGCTCCAAACAGCACCTGTTACAGTTGAATTTCCGGACGTGCCACCAATTTTAATAGCTGCATACGGAGCCCAAACTGTTCCTTTCCATTCAGAATTTCTTCCATTTAAAGTACCATTAGATAATAGCCATGCATAAGGACTTGTAGGGCTTCCTGTTCCATGTGTTTCTGCATAAATCCGTGATGCACTTCCGCCATTAATAATATCAACATGCAGTTTATTTAGATTTACATTGCCATGAACATATATATAAAATTCACCGGTAGCATTATTCTTAAAGTCAAAAACAAATTTGTTAAATGAACCGGAATTGGTAATAGAATTAAACACATAAACTCCGGGTCCGGAAAAGGTGATTGTTTTACTTCCATTCAATAATATTTTGTTGTAATAGCCTGGGAGAATAGTCTGTGTTGTGCTAATTGTTGATGCACCGGCGGCAGGAAATACAGTAATAGCCGGAGCAATGGGCAGGATCGGTAGGGTAGGAGTCCCAATTACTTCTGTTCCCGCAGGTACCGGACCGGTGTAGGTTGTGCCTGCCGGATGGGTTACTTTACCCGAAACGGTGCCACCTGATACAACGATTTTTCCTTTAACATCAATATCAGAACTTAATAAAGCATTATTTGCGCAAGAGAATATGGTTCCGGT
>JANOBN010000183.1:0-7393 GCA_031411675.1 Bacteroidota bacterium
AAACTGATGGTAGTGGATTTAATATGAAGTTTGGAATCATTTATCGCCCTGTTGATTTTGTGCGTATTGGTGCTGCAATTCATACGCCTACTTTTTTAGGACTTACCGATGATTTTCAATCTTCTGTTGAGTCGGATTTTGAAGGAGGATTTGGTTATGATAAAGCTTCTCCTGATTTTCTTCCTTTTGAATATGATATAACCACACCATTTCGCGCAATAGGTAGCCTCGGTTTTGTAATTGGTAAGTATGGATTAATTGGGATGGAATATGAGTATTTAAATTATGCGTCTTCCGATGTTTCACCAAGAGATGATGCTTTTGCCAGCGACTTTATTGATGTAAACAAAACTATTGAAGCAAAATATACTCCTTCACATAATTTCAGAATCGGTGGCGAATTAAGATATGATCAACTTCGGTTCAGATTGGGCGGAGGCATGTCAGGTACTCCTTTCGCAAATGAGATAAATACCAGTTCCGAAACAGATCAGTCAAGAATAAATATTAATGGAGGTATTGGTTTCCGTGAGAAAAATTTTTATTTTGATACAGGATACAGCTATACAGCATGGGGCACATATCAGGGAATTTATGCAATAAATAATACGCCTGTAGGTGTTAGTCAGAAATACCGCGATCACCGACTAATGTTTACATTCGGATGGCTTTTCTGATTCAAACCCGAACCTTATGGAAGGATATATAATGACAGGTCATCAATATATATTTTTTTCTTGCCTGAATTCCATAGATAAGCAGATATTATTGCCTTTTCCGGCAATGATTCAGTAACACGATGTGCCAGATATACCGGGTGCCATTTCCCTGCCAGTAACGCATAATTTTTTATTGGAGCACCTTGCCAGTTTAATGTTTTACCATCTGCATCAATTTGTAAAACCAAGTTACCATCGGACGGTATATCATCTGTATTTATCCAGGCTTGCAGCCAAATAACATTACCTTTTTTTAACCCGGCTTCCTTAATGCTTATTTTGTAAGCAGGGCCGAATTCATTTTCAGGGTTATATAATATGGCACTACTGTCGGAATGAAAAATGTCATGTGTAAGCATTACCGATTCATTTTCGAATTTTAAGGAATCAAAGCCATATTCAAACTTATATGAATATTTATTTTCAAAACCTTTTGATGGATCTTTACTATATAGCCGGTATCCTGAATTAAAATAATCAATTACTTTAACTTTATAGGGAAAGTATTTTGTAATGATTTGCTCCGTTTCTTCCGGATTTGCAGTATTGGACCATGAATAACTCAGAAATTCTTTATCTGATGAGGAAGCAACTTCATTCAGTTTTGCCAGGCCTTCGAAAGTATTACAACTATATAATTGATAACTGATAGTCTGTTTAAATTTTTCAGGGTAATAGTTGGCATAAAAAGGCAGAATTACATTTGTTGTAAAGGTTATGTTATTGGTGCCATATTCTTTGGATGACTGAACTGCATTTTCAGCAAGTTCTTTAAAAACACCAAAATATTGTGTCCTGTAAATTCCTTTCTCTGCAGTGGTGCTTATTGTGGTAATTAATAGTATGGCAAAACAAAGGGCAATAAGTTTTTTATTACTAAAGTCAGGAGTAAATGAAAATATATATATCAGTAAATAGGGAAAACTGAAAATCATAATGGAATTCTGGTAAATAGGGTTTTTCCAAATGGAATAGAAAAAAGCAATTAAGAATGGAATAACAAAGAATAAAATAGAAATTAGCCGGTATTTTTTATTTGTCTTCTTATGCTTATTTAAAATCAGAAATGTGATAAATAATAATACAGTAAATGTTATTAGAATATAGCTTTCATTAAATATATAAAAAAGTAATTCAATGAAAGCATCATTATTAGGCGGACCAAGCCATCCTTTGTCTCCACCAAGACCTCCGATACCCATTTGATATTGGAATACAGGAAATGCAGGCAGGAAAAGAAGAAGCATCAATAATCCGGCACCAATCAATCCGGTTTTTATCCGGGGCCTGGCAATAATAAATGCAATCAATCCGGCAATGCCAACAAAAAGGAAGGCGAAATAGTGTGTGTACATGCAAATTGTGCCACAAATGACAAAACTTAAAAGAGGCCCATATTTAATTTTGTCATTCTTTTCGTTTTTATCATTAAATATAGTTGCCGTCAAAAAGTACACGGCCAGCAAACTAAATAATAATCCGGGGCTGTACGGTCTTGCAAGCTGACTGTATAAAACAGGGAAAACCAATGCGGAGAACATACTTGTTGCACCTAAAGCTCCCTGACGGGAAATCCATTTGTCTGCAATTTTAAAAAAAGCTAAGACCGACAATATTCCCATCAACACAAAAGGCAACCTTACTATAGCAACATCATTACCACAGCATTTCGTTATTATATATAATAAGGTTTGTACACCGGGCGGATGCATGTCATTAAGCATAACACCTTCTCTTATAACATCACTGAAAGTGCTATAGCGAAGTCTGTTTAAGGCACTCAGTTCATCATTTGACAGAGACCAATCACTATAATTATAGAATCGCAAAAAAGCTGCGGTAATTATAATTACAAGTAGTAGGATTCTATGAGCTGAAGTAAAACTTTTCACCTGCATTTACATTTTCATTCGCTGCCTCATTGTCTCATATAAAATCATTCCTGCAGCAACAGAGACATTAAATGAACCTATTTGTCCTGAAATCGGTATTTTTACTTTTTCAGTAGCTTTTCTGAGATATTCCGCGGAAATGCCGTTTTCTTCTGAACCCATAATGATAACAGCAGGTGAAGTGAAATCACAATCGAAGATATATTTATCGGTTTTCTCCGTACACGCAAATACCTGCAAACCTGATTCAATAAGAAAATCTAAAGTAGATTTAAGATTATTCTCTCTGCATACCGGAATAGTATGTAAAGCACCGGCGGAAGTTTTTATAGCATCACCGGTAATTTGTGCACTTCCTCTTGAAGGAATTATAATTGCATGAACTCCGGAACACAATGCGGTTCTGGCAATGGCACCAAAGTTTCTTACGTCAGTTACTCTGTCAAGCATTAGCAACAGGGGTACTTCACCTTTGGAATAAATATCCGGTACAATATCTTCTATTTTACTGTAGGTAACATTCGATAAATAGGCAACAACACCCTGATGGTTGCCGGAGGCGATTCTGTTAAGTTTTTCTACAGGTACCTGCTGGTACACTATTTCTTTCTCTCTTAAGAGAGCGCGAAGCTCATTAATAAGCGGGTTATTGATGCCTCGCTGTATATAGAGTCGTTCTATTTAACGATCTTAATGCAATGCTTCAAAAACTGCACGTGTTCCAAAAATTAAGTGTTCTTCCATTTGTATGTGGCGATAAAACTAGAAAATTAATAGTCACCAACAATACGACCTGCTCTCCAGCTATCAACTGCCAAATACCATACATTTTGTAATTCAAGGCCACGTTCCAGTGCGTAATCCTGATCAGTAAAGGGGTTTAGTAGTTTTCTGAACGTAAAACGAGTTGTAGGCAACCCTGCTGTGTTACGATAATCCCAGGTTTCATAAGAGCCCGAAAAATACACAGAAGATGGTGGACCATAGATCATATAGATCATTCCACGGTCGGTTTTCCAGCCTGGCATATAGCTGGTGAATAGTATGTTGGCATCTTTAGCTCTGCCATAGTAAACTCTGATTAGTTGTCGGCCTCTTTCATTATTTCCCGCCTTTTCCAACCAGAATTCATCAACAGATTTTTTCTTATTTGTACTTGAAATTAGTTTTTCATATTCCTTTCGTGTGGTCAGGTAACGGAGCGCATCAATTAGTCTGTCGGATGTAGTAAAAGAAGGAAAATCTTGATCGGCACATAAAACTGTAAATCCTGTTTTAACCATAGTATCCGATTGGAAAAGATAAAGCCCTTCTTTTGTGAAAGTGATACCTTCCAGTTCCTTATTCGTTACTTGCCGGGAGGAATCGGAATGGAAATCAAATACCTGAGGTGGGTTATTGCTGAAAGGGGGTAAGGCAAGCGGATATTCCCTGAAATAGAAACGTACAAACAATTTTGAAACATCAGCAGGTGGAATAATATTTACTGCAGAGTTTTCAGTGACTACCGTACTCATCAGATCTTCGCCAAAATTATCAGTTATGTTATAATATGGTGATGAGCCGGAGAACCTGCAATCCATTGACAGGCCATACAGGTAATCTTGGTTTTTATTAAGGTCAGTAATTTTTACTTTTAGATAGTTTAAGCACGCACAAGCTTTTATATTTATTGAGCCTTTTATTAATGTATTAACACTATCATAAGGCAAATTAATTAAAACACTGGTGGTATCATATATCTGATAAGCATTGTCATATGAAAAATTTGTTACAGATAACTTCAACAAAGATTCAAATATTCCATTTTCATTCTTTTTATAAACTAATCCGGAGGAGTTTATTTGAAACAGCAGTATCCCAATATTGTCTGTTGACATCCGCACCCTAAATTCGGGTTGAAGCAAAAGATTTCTATATTGCTGAGAAAAGTCAGTGTTGATGTATTTGTTTTGTGTGCCGCATGAAGTGACCAGCAGAATGAAAAAGTATAATAAATTACGATTCATTTCTTATATCATTTGTTTCGTCTAAATCATCAACTCTGTCGAGTAAAGATTGTGGAAGTGTTTTAGTTGTTTTAAGCCCTAAAACTTTAATTTTTTCAACTTTTGAAAGGAGATTACCTCTTCCTGTATGAAGTTTTTTCATTGCTTCATCATAAGAATCTTTGGTTGATTTCAGCCGGTTCCCTACGACAATTAATTCTTCCATCAATCCTACAAACTTGTCATATAATTCGCCACTTTGACGAGCAATTTCCATTGCATTTCTATTTTGCAATTCTATTCGCCAGATGCTTGCAATGGTGCGAAGAGTAGCAAGTAAAGTCGAGGTGGTAACAATTACAATATTTTTTTCAAAAGCATCATTAAAAAGTTCTGCATCATTTTCTACAGCAAGTGCAAATGCCGGTTCAATAGGTATAAATAATAATACAAAGTCAAGTGTATTGAGCTGATATAATTGCTGATAATTTTTTGCACCAAGATCCTTTAAATGACGCCTTATAGAATTCAGATGTTCTTTAAGAAACAAAGCACGCTGTGTTTCATCGTCAGTATTAAAATATCTTTCATAAGCAATAAGCGATACCTTGGCATCCACTACCAGATGTTTATTGTCGGGCAGATTAATAATTACATCAGGCTGTAATCTTCTGCCATCTTCACTGGTCATGCTTGATTGAATTTCATATTCACGACCCCGTGTAAGTCCGGAACGCATTAATACTTTTTCAAGAATGAGTTCGCCCCAATTGCCCTGTGTTTTCGTCTGACCTTTTAATGCAGACGTAAGATTGCGTGCCTCATCTCCAATAGTTTTATTCAGCAGTTGTAATTGAACTATTTGTTCTTTTAGCGAGTGATGTTCTCGTATTCTCTCTTCATGAGTTTCTTTAACCCTATTTTCAAACTTATCTATTTTTTCCTTTAAAGGGTTCAGCATATCATCCAATTTTTCCTTATGCTGTTGTTGAATTCGCTGAGAATTATCAAATACTATCCTGTTGGCTATATTTTCGAACTGTTCTTTTAACTGAACATGAAGCTGTTCCATTTCCTTTTTTTGTACAGCTAATTTTTCATCCAGATTAATATAATTTGTTTTCCATTGTGTAAGCTCTGTTGTCATTCGCAACATTTCACCAACCTGAGTTTGCGCTTCTTTTTTCAATTGCTCACTTTGTTCTTTTAAAGAAGAGAGGTGTTGTTCTAATAAACTTTTGTCTTTATCGAGTTGGTTGAATACAACAGGGTCAATACCTTTTTCCTTCAAATATTTTGACTTTGCAAGAAGGTATCCCGCAGCCAATCCGATTAATATACCTGTTAATAAAAAAACAAATTCCATAAATAGCTAGTTATTGTACAAATATTTCCGGCTACAAAGGTAAGTATTTCGCTAGTCAGTCGTTGTGTTAAAATCCGGAAGATCGCCGAGATAATCAAAAGATTTGCCATTGAAAAACAAACAATAATGCTCCAGTCCATTGGTAAGAGCAATGTAGGGCACCCGGAGTTGACTGTTATACCTTGCGGCCTGATAAAATACATCTTCATCCAAAGTCACGGTAGGTGCTTTACACTCCACAATTAACCAGGGTTTGCCATCGCGCTGATAGACTACAATATCGGCCCTTTGTGACATTTCATTCAGTCTGACCAGTATTTCCACGCCGATTAGAGAGGCCGGATACTTGCGCACATTTACCAGAAAATTCAGAAAATTCTGACGAACCCATTCTTCTGGTGTCAGAGCGACAAATCGTTTCCTGATGGTATCATAGATTTGCCTGTCATTGCCGTCTTCTCTGACCCGGAATTCAGCATGAGGCAGATTTAAAGGAGGGAGTTCCACGGTGTAAAGATAGTGCCGGAAATGTATTACCAACAAGGGTTGGTATCCATGCTAACAAGTTTTATCTTTGATGCCTTAGTATCGTCATTATGAAATCCAAGAAAGAAATTGTTGAGAACTGGTTAGCCCGTTATACAGGTCAACCTTTATCCAGCTTCGGTCAATATATATTGCTTACTAACTTTCAACATTATGTAAATGTTTTTGCCAAATGGAATAAAGTTAAAGTAAATGGAACCGAAAGCCCGATGCCTAACGCTACTGCCAATGGCATCACTATCATAAATTTTGGCATGGGTAGTGCAAATGCTGCAACAATAATGGATTTGCTATCTGCAATAAAACCTAAAGCCTGTCTTTTTCTTGGCAAATGCGGGGGATTAAAAAAGAAAAACAAATTGGGTGATCTTATTCTTCCAATCGCAGCCATTAGGGGTGAAGGAACATCGAATGATTATCTGCCACCGGAAATACCGGCCTTGCCTGCTTTCAGTTTGCAAAAAGCAGTATCAACCACCATAAGAAATTTCAACAGAGATTACTGGACAGGAACTGTATATACCACCAACAGACGTGTATGGGAGCATGACAATGTTTTTAAAAAGTATTTGCAACAGACAAGATGCATGGGTATTGATATGGAAACGGCAACTATTTTCACTACAGGTTTTGCTAATCAGATACCTTGTGGTGCATTATTGCTGGTAAGCGATCAGCCGATGATTTCTTCGGGAGTTAAAACTGCAGAAAGTGATAAAAAAGTTACACAACATTTTGTTGATGACCATTTGAAAATAGGCATTGCATCAATAAATGAATTAATTAATAATGGTTTAACAGTAAAGCATCTGCGTTTTTAAGTAATGGCTGATAAGGGTTTTGAAGAGATCATACGGGATCTTAAAAACAAAATATATAGTC
>JANOBN010000184.1:0-4848 GCA_031411675.1 Bacteroidota bacterium
GCAACAACGTGCAATAACATCAGAATAAAAATACCTATGCTCTTTTTCAATGACTTCATTTTTTTAAATAACCAATACAACCGTGACTGATTATTTTTACTGCTTTATAGGTTTTTCTCCCCAATAGATACTGGCGATACCAAACGTTAATGGAATGCATTTAGTATGAATAAATCCTTGTGCATCGATGATGTCTGTCATTTTTTTACCGGATGGAAAGGCTGCAACTGATTCAGGGAGATATTCATATGCTGCCTTTTGTTTGGATATTAATTGCCCGATGCCAGGCATTATTTTACGTGAATAGAAGTGGTATAGTTGCTTAATAGGGAACTTTTGTGGCTGTGAGAACTCCAAAATAACCATTTTACCTCCCGGTTTCAATACTCTCAGCATCTCCTGAAGTCCCTTTTCCAGATTCTCGAAATTACGAACACCAAAAGCAACGGTAAGTGCATCAAAGGTATTATCCGGAAATGGTAAATCTGCTGAGTCAGCTTGTATAAGTTCAATGGAATTTTGCAGTTCTTTAACCGCAATCTTTTTTCTTCCCACTTCCAGCATTCCTGCAGAAATATCTACACCAATTATTTTTTCAGGATGCAGCTTCATAGCAGCTAATGCAAGATCTGCTGTTCCGGTGGCAATATCTAATATATATTTTGGTTGATAGGGTTTAAGTAAAGCAATTACTTTTTTTCTCCACCCATAATCAATGCCGCCCGATAAAACATGATTCAGTAAATCGTAACGGGAAGCAATGCTGTTGAACATGCTTTCCACTTTTTCCTTCTTGCCGGAACCGGAATAGGATTGTGGTATTACCACGGATTCACCTTTACTGTTTTTCATACGATGATAGAAGCAGCTTCCAGTAATAATTGTTCTTTATCAATTGGCACAACGCCTACTTTTTCACATACTAATCCACCTGCAAGATTGGCGAGTGTTGCTATCATTTGCGGGGATAATCCTAAAGCCAGACATAATGCTGCAACACTGATTACTGTATCTCCGGCTCCTGAAACATCAGAAATATTTCGCACATGAGCGGGAATCACTGCACTATCGCCATTATGACTATAAAAAACGCCGGCTTCTGAAAGTGTTACCATTAAAGTGTCAATATTTTGTTGTTTTTTAAAAGCAGCAACAGCGTTCTCTAATTCTGCAGCACCGGGTTTTTCAATATCTATTTTAAGCCCTGTTCGTAATTCATGCAAGTTGGGTTTAAAAAGAGATACATGATGGTAACTGGTAAAATTTTTCTTCTTCGGATCAACAGCAGTAGGAATGTTTTTCTCTTGTGCAAGTTTCACAATGCTATCAATAAGTGTAGTACCGAGTACTCCTTTATCATAATCTTCAAAAATGATTACATCAATTTTAGTTTTATTAATGATGGAATTAATGCTGTTGAATAGTTGTTCTTCTTCCTCTTTAACAATTGGTTGTAACATCTCATCATCAACGCGTAGCAACTGATGATTATTGCCAATTACCCTTGTCTTTACTGTGGTAATGCGTTGCGATGATTTTACAATTCCATCAGCCGACATCTTAAGCTCTGCCATCTGACGCAATAACTCTTCTGCATCTCTGTCGTTGCCAATAACAGAACATAAATGAGCCTGAGCACCCATCGCTTTAATGTTGATAGCCACATTAGCGGCACCTCCTAATCTGCTTTCCTTTTGTGATACCGTAACAATTGGTACAGGAGCTTCCGGTGAAATACGGTCCACTTTTCCCCATAAATAGGCGTCGAGCATAACATCACCAACAATAAGTACGTTCAGACCATTAAAGTCCTGGAAGATTTCAGCTAATGAATGATACTTTTTCAATCCGTTAAAAAATTAAGACTGCAAAAGTATCTTAAAATAAGGAAATCAAAGGTGATCAAACCTTACTTCAGTTTAGCCAGACTTTCTTTTATTCTTTTGATGGCTTCTTTGAGTTTATCATCGGAAGTAGCATAAGAAAGGCGGATACAGTGATTGTCGCCGAATGCTTCTCCGGTAACCACGGAAACTTTGGCATCTTCCAGAAGAAACATACATAAATCGGTTGCCGTATGAATCGTTTTGTTGCCGTTAAATTTACCAAAATAGGCACTGATATCAGGGAATATATAAAAGGCGCCATGGGGCTTGTTAAAAAGTAAACCGGGTATCTCTTTCAGAAGCCCCAGAACGAGATCCCGTCTGATTAAAAAAGACTCCCTCATAAACTCATATTGCTTCCAGTCCGTATTAACAGCCTCAAGCGTAGCACGTTGCGCAATGGAGGAAGCGCCGGAAGTAAATTGTCCCTGAATTTTATCGCAGGCCTTAGCGATTTCAAGCGGAGCGCCAATGTATCCAATTCTCCAGCCCGTCATCGCAAATCCTTTGGAAACACCATTTATTACAATAACCCTGTCCTTCAGAATGTCGAACTGGGCAATACTTTCATGTTTGAATTCAAAGGCTATATGCTCGTAAATTTCATCAGAAACCACGTAAATATTTTTGTGTGGTGCAATCACTTCAGCAATAGCCTTTAACTCCTCTTTACTGAACATACTTCCTGTTGGATTACAAGGGGAAGAATAAATCAGCATTTTGGTTTTTGGAGTAATAGCTGCTTCAATTTGTTTGGCGGTAGGCTTAAAATCGGTAGAAACACCGGCATGAACAAAGACCGGTTTACCACCTGCTAATTCAATAACCTGGGCATAACTTACCCAATAAGGAGCAGGAATAATTACCTCATCACCGGGGTTAATCAAACATAAAACCGTATTGGCAATACTTTGCTTGGCACCGGTAGAAACTACAATCTGATCGTAAGCAAAATCAAGGTTGTTGTCGCGTTTAAACTTCCTGGCAATAGCCTCACGCAGATCACGATAGCCGGAAATTGGCGGATAATGCGTAATGCCGTCGTCAATTGCTTTTTTAGCAGCTTCACAAATGTTTTTTGGAGTGATAAAATCAGGTTCCCCTAAACTGAGGCTGATAATGTCATGTCCTTGCTCAGTAAGTTCTCGGCTGAGACGTGCCATAGCAATTGTTGCCGATTCTTCAAGGCGCGTCACACGGTCAGAAAGATAATGCATAGCTTTAAATTAGGGCAAATGTATCAAAATGACCACTTCATCAATATTCACTAATTCGGGCCGGATTGAAGTTGTTAACAGCCGATTTGCGATATTTGAACCCGAATTGAACACCAATAAATATGGATATTCCACAAATTATAAGCAATGTGCTCTTTTACCTGGCACCCAGCGTTTTAGTATTTATTACAGCCTATATGCTCATTAAAAGCTTTATCGATAAAGAGCATAAGATTAAGCTCATTGAAACCAGAATGATGATGCAAAAGGAGCTCTTACCGCTTCGTTTGCAGGCTTATGAACGTCTGGCAATGTATCTGGAACGTATTTCTCCCAACGTAATGCTCATCAATCAGCATGAGGCGGGCATGACGGTAATGGAATTTCAACAAAAATTGCTGGAGCTGATCCGTTCGGAATTTGAGCATAATTTTTCGCAACAAATTTATGTTTCCCATATGGCATGGAATGTAACCCGAAATGCAAAGGAAGAAGTGGCAAGGTTGATTAACTCAGCAGCATCGTCACTGGATGCAGAAGCACCTTCGTATCAGTTAAGTAAGAAGGTATTTGATGCCATGCTGGAGAATGAGGATTTTCCTACACATAAGGCGCTGATTACGGTTAAAACGGAAGTTGCACAATTGTTTTAGGTATTAGTATCTAGTATCTAGTACAAAAAAGGGTAATAGAAATTTAATGATATTATTGAAGCAGGTTTATATTAGCAGAAATTAATTAATGGCGAAAACAGAAACAAAATCAATTCATACTGATTCCGGTATTGAGATTGAAAGAATATATAAAGATGCAGTTCCTCCAATGGAAGATGCAGGAAGTTTTCCATTCACGAGAGGAGTGCAGCCGGATATGTTTCGTGGTAAACTGTGGACTATGCGTCAGTATGCAGGTTTTTCCACTGCAGAAGAAAGCAATGAACGCTATCATTATTTATTAAAAAACGGAACAACAGGATTGTCGGTTGCATTTGATTTACCTACGCAAATAGGATACGACTCTGACCATGCGCTTTCAGAGGGTGAAGTAGGAAAAGCAGGCGTTGCCATTGATTCATTAAAAGATATTGAGATACTTTTTGATGGTATTGAACTGGAGAAAATCACTACCTCCATGACGATTAATGCTACAGCATCCAGCCTATTGTGCATGTATATTGCACTGGCAAAAAAACAGGGAGCAAATCTGAATAATATCTCCGGAACTATTCAAAATGATATTTTAAAAGAGTATGCAGCAAGGGGAACATATATATATCCACCTAAGCCCAGTATGCGCATCATTACCGATATTTTTGAATACTGC
Organism: Bacteroidota bacterium; assembly: GCA_031411675.1. Lineage (GTDB taxonomy): Bacteria > Bacteroidota > Bacteroidia > AKYH767-A > OLB10 > JANOXC01. Next base: position 4,427 of record JANOBN010000184.1, read on the forward strand.
AGTAAAGAAGTTCCAAAGTGGAATACCATTTCAGTTTCCGGTTATCATATTCGCGAAGCAGGTGCTAATGCCGTACAGGAACTGGCATTTACGCTGGCTGATGGTAAGGCCTATTTAAAAGCAGCAATCGATAAAGGTCTTGATATTAATGTTTTTGCAAGAAGAATTTCCTTTTTCTTTAATGCACATAATAATCTTTTTGAAGAAGTAGCAAAGTTCCGTGCAGCGCGAAGAATGTGGGCGAAAATTACCAAAGAACTGGGGGCAACTGATGTGAAAGCACAGATGCTTCGTTTCCACACACAAACAGGAGGCTCCACTCTAACAGCACAGCAACCGCAAAATAATATTATTCGTGTTACTATTCAGGCATTGGCTGCAGTAATGGGCGGAACACAATCATTACACACCAATGGTTTTGA
>JANOBN010000185.1:0-16603 GCA_031411675.1 Bacteroidota bacterium
TTGAAGATGCGTTTAATTCTGCATCGCCGCTTCCGCTAATTGTTATCTCACTCATTTCTGTAAGGAAGCTAAATGCATGGAGATCCCCTGAACCATTAATCTCAAATTCGGCGTTTCGCGCTGATCCGGCAATGGTAAGTGTGCCGCTGCCATTCAATTCACTTCTTATTTCCTCCACTTCAGCTTTTGCATCAATGTCACCTGAACCATTTATATAAAAACGAAGTTTATCCCCCTTTGCAGGATTTACGAAAGCAACACTACCACTTCCATCAACCTCCACCCTTTTAATAACGGGAAGGGAAATAAAAACTTGTATTGGCTGATCAGACTTCAGGGAAAATTCAGAAGAGATTTCAATATCATCACCATCTACTTTTATTTTAATAGCATCTGCTATATTTTGCTGGGCCTGAATAATACAATTAAAAGTATCGGCTAATACAATCTTTACATCTGCCTTAAGATATAAGGAAACTCCGGTATACTCAGCAGCCGAAATTGTTTTAGTGATTACCGGTCCTTCACCTTTTACGGTTCGCTTACAGGATGTAACCGAAAGAAACAGCGAAACCAAACAAAAAACAAGGATTAATCTGGATAAAGTCATAGCAGCTGTTTTTTTCAACCGCTAAAATACAGAATTTCTTTGTAAAATTACTCCAATGGTATGCCGGCATTTATCCAGGATTGTAACAAAACCTTTGACCTGTTATCCAGACTTCCGCAAGGTGTTGAGGACGATGGATCTAAAACCCGCTCCTGAAAGCTGCCGCTATAAACAGCTGCTACTAACATTCCGGTTGACAGGTTGTTTTCACTCATACCATTGTGGCAATTGGAAGCTGCGCAGGACTTACGAAGCAACGGTTCTACATGACCGGAATACGTTATGCGCTCCATTTGAGTGTTGGATTGAGATACAGGTTGTGCCTGCTGATCATCCTCCTTACAGCAGGAAACGGAGGTTACCAATATGATAACCAGACCGAAAGTAATAAGGCTTTTCATCATCGATTTTTATCAGGTTTTTGTAATGGTTACTGCAATGTAAGAAGAATTATCTTTGTTACCTAAACAATTCTTAAGACACCTATCTATATTACAATTAAATGACAAAAGAACAGACAGCAGAATCATTGAATTTTAATGGCTTTCGTCACAGATGCGCAATCCAGTTGCGTTTTAAGGATATTGATGCATTAGGCCATGTTAATAATGCCAATCACTTCAGTTATCTAGAAATAGCAAGGGTTCAATATTTCAATGAAGTAGTTGCTTTTGACAATGACTGGCAAAAAGAAGGTTTCTTACTTGCCAAAGTCACTATTGATTACTTACAACCAATTTATTTAGATGATAAAGTAAGTGTTTTTACCAGATGTTCGAGAATAGGTAATAAAAGTTTTGATCTGGAGTATACAATTGTAAAACGGGTTGACAACGAATATCAGTTACTTGCCACTGCAATGTCGGTTAATGTTTGCTTCGATTTCATAAATCAAAAAAGCATTCCGGTAAAAGCAATTTGGGTGGAGAATTTGAAAACTTACGATGGCATTTAGCCTGGGAAAAGCTTTGCTGATTTATTTGTACCTACACATTTAAAACGTAAATCGTTGAATTGGTCCTGCATTGGTAAATAATAAAGATCAAAACCCTGCTTCAAATAAACCTGCATGGAATCATTGCTGATGTAATAAACGTATTGCACACGATTGTTATAATTGTTTTGTTTTCGTGCTTCTATAAAGTTGAGATAAAATCCTGCAATAACAACAGAAGGACGGTTAAATGAATTTGATTTATCAAGAACCTTATCAGCGTATTTAATCAGGTTCATTTGCTTTTGATAATCTGCAATCACGGGTCCGTTTAACAAATCTAAAGCCACTTCCTGGCCTGAAACTACTGTCTGATAACTACATGAAGAGGGAATGGAACCACGGTTTGCGTCAGCCAGATTAATTCCAAAAAAGAAAGAGGAAAAAATCATTGTTACAGTCAGTATTATCATTTGTCGTTTTGATAACCACAATGCAAGCATAATAACAAGAAAAGGCAATGCCGGTATTAAAAAGGCAGACTTCAAAGGCAACTTGATAAATGCAAGAATATACAATAACAGGGCAGAGCCACAAACAAGAACCAATGGTTTAAAAGAAATTTTGTGTTCAATTGTACTTCTTCTCCAATTTAGAATTGCTGAAATGCTAAGAATAATAACTGAAACAGATCCTGCTGTTCCTAATACACCAATACTTCCTTTGAAAATATTTTTAGCAATAGAGGGAATCGGAAAATGTTCATAATAAGTAAAAAAAGCTAACCCATATTTATAAATTACAGGAAGGAAACAAACCATGGAAAACAAAGCAACTGCTGCAGAATAAAATAGCAATTTAATAAAGACTTTCTCCTTTTCAACAAACATTATATATAACAAAAATGGAGATACCATTGCCCCTGATGTAATCCGGCATCCAATGGCCATTGCAAGAAAAGCTGCTGACCAGATATATTTCTTATTGCACAAGAACCAGAAGGATGTGATTATACCGGTTAATGCCCAGGTATAATCCATTACATTGTGGCTATTGATATATATTACCGGAATAAAAGCCAGCGTTATTGCAGCAGTAACCGGTGATGGGATTTTAAAGAAACGAAGGATTAACATGAATACATAAAAACCTATACTGCTAATCAATACAGTAAGCAGATTCATCATTACAAATCCATTTCTATAAATCAGAGAATATATAATCTCCTGCAAAGGGTGCCCGGGCAAGCGCGAAACCTCATAGATCCCGGTTGTTGCAATATGTTTTGCAGTAAGTATCAGGCCCCATGCATCCTCTTCGGCTCCATAACCTAAGAAAACAAATGGCAATCTCGATAAAAAAATAAATACAGCCGCCGTTAAAAAATGGAGGTTAGTATTAATTCTCATCAGCTATTGATAAACTTATATGCACGCTGAAAAGCCGGATCTACTTCATGTAATACCGGAAACAATCCTTCATTCTGCCAGAGCAGTCGTCCAATAAATGCCTTTAGTTGTACAGCTATAAGATTAGATGACCGTTTCATTTGATCGGGAACCGGTTTCACACCTTTTTTTTCTGCATATTTATAAAAATCATTTAGCAGTATAGTACCGGAAAATCTTGTTCTGAAATCAACAACATCCTTGTAGACTTTAAAATCATTGCGATGTGAATCCACATAATCATATGCAAACTGATTCAATAAACCAGCAGATGCCACATCACTATAATAGTGTGTCTCATAAGTTGTATCTATTGCAACGAAAATATCCGGCATAATTCCGCCACCACCATAAACAATTTTACCTGCAGGTGTTCTGTATTTCAAGGTGTCAGTAATTTTTACACTGTCAGAGCTCAGAAATTCTCCATGCTTAAATCTGTCAAGTAATTCCTCATTGTATGCTTCCACACCATTAGCATACGTTTTCTGAATACATCTTCCTGTCGGTGTATAATATCGTGCAACAGTTAATCGCATGGCAGAGCCGTCAGGAAAAGATGTTTGTTCTTGTACCAGACCTTTTCCGAAACTACGACGACCAATTATTGTTGCACGATCCCAATCCTGTAGTGCACCGGAAACAATCTCAGACGCTGATGCAGAACCTTCGTCAATTAATACTACTAGTTTTCCTTTTTCAAAAAGTCCGGGTTTTCCTGATTTGTAATCAGCCCGCGGACGTGACTTCCCTCTTGTATAAACCAGCAGTCGATTACCGTCAATCATTTCATCAGCAATATCTGTTGCAGCATTCAGGTACCCCCCGGGGTTTCCTCTCAAATCAAGAATGAGTTTATCCATACCCTGACTCTTAAGTTTCTTTAATGCAATTACAAATTCATTAAAAGTGGGTTCTGCAAAACGGCTTACTTTTATGTATCCTGTTGATTTATCAGCCATATAGGCGATGTCAACACTATATATCGGAATTTTTCCTCTCACAATTACATAATCAATCAACTCTTTACTTCCGGTACGTTTAATAGAAACCTTTACTTTACTTCCACCTTTACCCCGCAGCAATTTGAAGACTTGCTCATTAGTAATTCCAATACCTGCAACTGATTTATTATCAACTTTAACAATTCTGTCGCCGGGCAAAATACCCAGTGCTGCACTCGGACCACCGGACAAAGCAGCAACCACCATTAATGTATCCTGCTGAATATGAAATTCTATTCCTATTCCCTCAAAATTGCCTTCAAGTGGTTCATTGGCCGCTTGCAAATCTGCTGCAGGAATATATGATGAATGCGGATCGAGTTGCTCCAGTAGTTTTTCTATTGTCTGATCTGTGAGTTTTTCACGGTTGATAGTATCTACATATGCATCCTGTACATAACTTAACACATCGTTTATTTTGTTATTCCCTGTTGCTGCAGGAACAATAACCATTCGGGTTCCGATATATATTCCGGAAGCCAGCAACAAGCCCATAACAACAGGAAGCCAGATTAGTCTGGCCGGATTAGAATTACTCATGCATTATTTGTTTTTATTCCTTGCTCATACTTTATCACCTCCACACCAAAGCGTCGAAGAAAATCAAGACCTTCATCTGAACCAATTTTTTTATATTCTGCATAAGAGTGCAGGTAAATTACTTTTTTAATTCCCACTGTATATATAATCCTTGCACAGGGAAGGCATGGTGATAAGGTTATGTACAAAGTTGCATGATCAAGTTCAACCTGATTTTTAGAAGCGTATAGAATAGCGTTTGCTTCCGCATGAAGTGCTAATGAACAACCTCCTTTCAGGTCGCGTGCACAACCATTTTCCGGCCATTCCTCATCACAATTATGTGTGCCTGCAGGCGGGCCATTATATCCAAGTGATACAATCCGTGTATCTCTTGAGATTACCGCTCCTACTTTTTTTACCACACAATGTGATTTACCGGCAAGTGTCACTGCCAGGTCCATATATATATCGTCGAATTTCAATTTGCTCATCTGCTGCAAAAGTAACATTTACAGGATGAGGAGCGAAGCTCTTTAGAATAGTAACCGGCATTTAACATACTAAGAAACGTACTATTGGCTTGCTGCCTCTTTTTTACCCGAAATGCCGCGAGGAAAAACCGTACGATAGATCTCGCCCAGAAATATCTTTAACCTGATGTTGTACAAGGGTGAATTAAAATTTCGCTGAATGGCAGGGTTATCTACCAGCATTTTACGGAAGCCGACACCTGCACCAATACCTACCCAGCGGAACACCTTATACTGTCCGGAGATCACAACATCTGTTAGCATTACATTCTGTCCTTTGATCCTTTTCGTATTTCCGGCCTTATCAAAATAAGAAAAATAAGTGCCTCCAAACCCTAAATGTATTGGAATACCAAACTGCCATCTGTTATGGTCATAAAAAATATACTCAAAACAGAGTGGCACATAACCCATATTGAGTTGCGCCTTTACTGTATCAGCCGGGGCTTCAGCAGCCTGTTGAGGTGTAAGTTGTTTATACTCTATAATATCAGACTTAAGATTATAAATTCCAATGCCAAAACGGTATTTTTTGCCAAACTCCAGTCCGGCTTTAATGCCACTCATATCAGCACCTTCATTTGCAACAAAGGAATTGTAACGATCTAACTGCAAAAAGAAACGTGGCTTACTCCAGGTATTACCGGAACTATCAATCTGCCCAAAGGATGTGTTCCCCGCGAGAAAAAGCAGAATAATGATGCAGGAACATAAAAACCGGAAGGTGTTATTCATTTGCGTGTTTACACAATCTGAAAGTAGTCTAAATTAGCACTACCCATGCAGTATAAACGTAAACAACCAATTTTATTATGAATAGCTGTAAGTTAGTAAACACTAATTTCCATTTGCAGGATTAGCTTCTGCCCATTATCTTCAAATGCCTGATGTGTGACCGCACAGCACTTACAACAGTAGGGTGTTCCAGATAAATTACATTGAATTCCGCACAAGTATCACGTACCAGCTTGCTAATGGCAGGATAATGAACATGGCTGATTCTTGGAAAGAGATGATGCTCTACCTGAAAATTCAATCCTCCAACTAACCAGCTTACAAATTTATTACGGGTAGAAAAATTCGCTGTGGTTTCCAATTGATGAACGGCCCATTCATTATTAATTTTATTGCTGCCTTCGTCCGGTTTTGGAAAAGATGTTTCTGTGATTACATGTGCCAATTGAAATACTACACTGATCATTAACCCGCAAATAAATACTGCAATACCATAACCTATTAATGTATCAACCAATCCTACTTTAAAAATTGGAATCACAACAAATATGGATATATATATTAATTTGCTGATCCAGAAAATAAAATGATCTTTAACACTCATCTTACGTAAAGGACTGTCTGCAATTTTTCTTGAAAAATATTTTTCAAAATCCTGCCAGTAAATCCACAGGAAATAAGCAAATCCATACAACAACAAAAAGTAAATATGCTGAAAACGATGAAACCAGTAACGTGGCTGTTCTTCATTAACACGCATAAAAGGACGAATATCAATATCATCATCCATTCCTTCCACATTTGTAAAGGAGTGATGAATCAGATTATGCTTTATTTTCCAGATGTAGGAACTTCCACCCATCAGATTTAATGAATAGGCCATTATTTCATTCACTGTTTTTTTATCGGAATAGCTGCCATGAGCACCATCGTGCATTACGTTAAAGCCTATTGCAGCAAAGTTTACACCAAGCAGTGCACATAATAATACGGAGACCCAAACCGGCGGAGTAAAAAATACCAGCGTTGTATAAATCAAAACTAGTGAGCTTATCAGAATTCCCGTCTTTATGAATAAATGACGGTTACCTGTCAGATCAATTTTATTGCTCTCGAAATACTGCTGAATTCTTGCTTTCAGTGTTTCAGTAAACGGACCTACTTTGTTGTTAAATGTGACTTTTGCCATGGTGTACAAAAATAGTCGTTTTCCAGTTCCTAATGACGTACTACCACCCTAACAATATCAACACCCTTATTTGACTGAAAATGAATCGTATAAACACCTTCTGTGTATTTTCCTGAATGAATAATAAGCTCATTTGGACCATTATTTATGACTTTGGAGGTCACTTTTCTGCCCATGTTGTCGAAAACGGTAATCAATCCGTCTTTATTAATGCCTTTTAAAATGATCTCTTGGTCGGAAGGATTAGCCAATACATTGAAACCTGCAATGGCATTTGTTTCTGAAACGCCGGTGGTTGTATAAATCGTATTTGCAAGGGGGTTTGGATCAGAAGGAACACAACCGGCATAGCTATAGAGGAAATTGCTGACGAAACGGAGGGTAGTATCCAGATAGGCGATAGCATTTGCAGTACCTCCATCGTAAGGCACATGTGGGGCACCAAACCACGTATACATTGAAGCAGGATGACTAAAGGTGTTTAAATGATTATGGATAGCATAACTTCCATCAACCACCATAATAGGGAAAATACCTAAAAGATAAAGCGTTTGAGTTGAATAAGGTACTGTATTATCACTGGTACCGTGCATGCTGCAAAGAGGCTCATCTCCTGGAACCACCCAATCAGCATCACCAAGTGCACCACATAGATTAATTACTGCATTCACCTCGGAAGAATAGCCGGGATTACCACTATTACCTTCCAGGTCACCTAATGCAGCGGTATCAACGGTTGCAGGTAATTCAGCGTAAGTATCTAAATAAGCATAATGTAATGCAGTAAAAGCACCTGCGGAAGTACCTCCTACAAAAATTACGGCAGGATCAATTTTATAAGCATTCGTTGTAGCAGCATCCTTTCTAAAAAAGCGAACCGCCGCTTTCATATCCTGCACAGCACGGTAAACCGCATCTGTGGCATTTGCCGCATTGATAGGAAATATCCCTAAACGGTAATCAATGGTAGCAGTAACGTATCCTCTTTTTGCAAAATGAGTACATAAATCTACCTGATCAGAATTTGATTTATCCCCTGCAACAAAACTGCCTCCATGAGCAAATACGATTAGCGGGCGCTGGGATAAAGTATCTCCTGCAGGCTCATAGATATTCATTTTCAGTATCTTATTAACGCCTTGATAATCAAGGTTAGCGCCAAAAGGCACGTCAATGGAAGTTGTAACGGTACCAAAAACCTCCTGATCATACCTTGGCCAGAGACTACAAGGAGATTGACTATAAGAGGTAAAACCAAGGATTAACAGTATTGGAAGTAGCAGTTTTTTCATTTGACAGCGTATCATTTTAGAAGTGCTCCAAAGTACACAATTTCTGACAAATTACTTCTCTCTTTTTTTATTCCAGGCAAACAGGAGCCCGATAGCAACAATGATGCCCAGAGAAAAGATAAAATTGGTGATCAGGGTTGTATAATCATCATTACTAAGCCCGGCGTCGCCCTTTCTTATAGTGAAAATAAATAGTGAAAGCATGGTACCGGTGAAAACGGAAATAATAATAATAATAATTCTTCTTCTGTTTGACATAATTAAATTGTGTTTTAAAATTATTGAACCATCAGATTACATCCCCGTAAATCACTGTTATCAAATCTGCCGTTGATGGTAAACGACTGATCATTATTTACTGTTCCCAAATCCTGTGTTGATAGGAAAGAGCAGGAATATATATTGGCAAGATCGATAATGTTTACACCACCTGAACCTTCTCGCCTGATTTCCATCGGATCATTCACATTCCGCACTAATACTCTCATCCAGGGCGGACAAAAGTACACACCATTTGTGCGTGACCATGCCTGTGACAATAATTCCGTCATACCATATTCACTGTGAACAGCTTGAATATTAAATGCCCGTTTTAACAATTCATGCAACTCCTCACGGATCATTTCCTTGCGCCTCCCTTTCATTCCACCTGTTTCCATTAAAATGAGTTGCGGAAAATCAATAGGGTATTCCAATGCCTGATCAACCAATGCATAAGTTACTCCAATTAAAATTGTTTTTTGTTGTTGTGATTTTAACTGTTGCAAAATTGTATTCAATTCAATTCTGTTATGCAAATAAAAACCACTTTGAGGATGACTACTTTTTTCAATAAGGTGTTTACACATATACACCAGCGAAGACCCTTCCCTTTCAAGATAAGAAGGCAATAATGCCAGAAAACAATATTCGCTGATATCACCGTAAAAAAGCGAAAAAGATTTCATAAAACTGTTTTCATATATTGACAATTTATTTACATAATGAGAAGAAGCATTTCCCCCTGTGCCACTGGATGTAAAACAAGTTTCAGCAGGTTCATTTCCACATTGCACTTTATGTGTTTTAAAAAATGAAACAGGTAAAAAAGGAATATCAGTAATTAAACTTATCTCTTCTAATTCAACTCCCAAAGCCTGAATATACCTCATGTATATCTCATTTTCTGTTGCCTGGTAACGAAAGATATTCATTACCTTTTCTTCAAAAGAAATGTGATCATTAAATATATACTCAGGTGAAATCAATTGTCGTTATAAATCTTAAATAAAAAAAATTTAATTATCGGTATTGTAATGAAGTCCTTTATTTTCTGTTCTGGCTATGGCACCTTTTACGATAAGGTAGCCTACATTAATCATGTTACGTAATTCGCAAAGTTTTACTGATAAATGCCAGTGTTTATAGAGATCTTCTGTTTCTTCATACAATAAACGTAAACGGTTTAATGCCCGCTTTAATCTCATGTCACTACGATAAATCCCTACATAACTGCTCATGATTTCCTGTAATTCTTTTCTGCTTTGTGTTATTAATACCAACTCTGCCGGAGTCCGCAAACCTTCATTCTTCCAGGCGGGAATATCATTTCTCCACTTTGTGTTATTCATTAGTGTTAAGCTATGCAAATAGGAACGATGAGAAAATACCAAAGCTTCTAGTAAAGAGTTGGAAGCAAGCCTGTTTCCACCATGCAAACCGGTGGAGGAGCACTCTCCCGTTGCATATAAATTTTTTATGGAAGTGCAGCCATTTTCATCCACGCTTATACCACCACACATATAATGTGCAGCAGGAACAACAGGAATGCACTCTTTGGTAATATCAATTCCTGATGAGAGACACTTGTTATATATATTCGGAAAATGAGTAATAAACTTTTCTTTATCTAATGTCCTGCAATCCAGCAACACAAAATCTTCTCCGCTCTTTTTTAATTCACTGTCAATAGCCCTTGCTACAATATCCCTAGGTGCCAAAGATCCTCTTTCATCATAACCCGGCATAAATTCTTGCATATCCTGAGTACGTAATACAGCACCAAATCCACGGACAGCTTCTGAAATCAGGAAGGAAGGATTTTGTCCGGGCTCATAAAATGCTGTAGGATGAAATTGTATAAATTCCATATTATCCACCTTACCCATAGCACGATATACCAATGCAACACCATCACCTGTTGCGATATGAGGATTTGTAGTAGTACGATACACTTGCCCGCAACCACCTGTTGCCATTAAAGTAGTTTTTGCCAATACCGTTTCCACTTCACCACTGATGGTATTCAATATATATGCACCGTAACAGCAAATATCTGTTGTGGAACGTTTCACCAGCTTACCCAGATGATGTTGTGTGATAATGTCAATTGCAAAATAATGGGTAAAAATACTGATGTTGGGATGATTATGAACCTGCAATAAGAGTTTACGCTCAATTTCCAGTCCGGTGCTGTCTTTATGGTGCAACACCCTGTTTTCACTATGCCCGCCTTCACGGGCGAGATCATAACTGCCGGAAGAAGTTTTATCAAAATCGGTGCCCCATTTTACCAGTTCTTCAATGCGTGTAGCGCTTTCTTCCACCACCATACGCACAATTTTTTCATTACATAATCCATCACCACAAATCAGCGTATCCTGTATATGCTTTTCAAAAGAATCGGGGGCATATGTAACAGCTGCAATTCCGCCCTGAGCATATTTAGTATTGGTTTCATCTTCATTAGCTTTGGTGATCAGCATCACTTTACCATGCTGTGCGGCTTTTATAGCATACGTTAAGCCGGCAATACCGGACCCTATTACCAGAAAATCAGTTTGATGTTGCATTTACGAAGCGTTGAATATCAATGATCAATGTAAGATAAAGTGAAAATGAAGCGATAACAGGAGTGAATGAGCTGTAATAGCCGTATTTTTGCACTGCAAATTTAAAGGAGATCACCCAATGATGAAAGAAACAGGCACTAATAACTTAAAAGCAACACCTGTTGAAGTATATGCAGAGCTTACTCCCAACCCTGACAGCATGAAGTTTGTAACGAGCCGGATGTTACTGGCTGATGCTGTTGCAGAATATGTATCAAAAGAAGATGCTATTGATTGTACGCTGGCACATCAGCTTTTTGATTTCTCCGGAATTAAGCGTGTTTTTATCACTTCTAATTTTTTAACCATCTCAAAAGAACCGGGCATCGACTGGTTTGACATTACTAATATTCTTCGGGAATTTATTCGCGGTTTTCTTTTAAGTGATGAAAAATTATTTTTAAAATCTCCAATTGGGAGAGTTGCCGCTCCTGCACCAAAGCCTGCACCACTGCCCAAAGTAGCTTCCATTGAAAAGCATCAAGATGAAATATCTGTTCCTGACGATCCGGAAATTGAAGAAAAAATAAAACAATTGTTAGATGAATATGTTCGTCCGGCGGTAGAAGGTGATGGTGGAGCTATTCATTTTCAGTCTTTCGAAAACGGAACAGTAAATGTGGTGCTGAAAGGCGCTTGCAGTGGTTGTCCTTCTTCTACTGTTACATTGAAAGGGGGTATTGAAAACTTACTGAAACGAATGTTGCCTCAGGTTAAAGAGGTAGTTGCGGTGAATGAGTGATAGTGTTTATGATTAAGCAGAAGTTATTACTTGTTTAGTTAAGGTGAGACCCATTAAATAAATTTCTTTTTTCGGTGTTAAATCAATACCGGTGGTTGCTCGGCGTTAACGGGTGCTATGTGACAAGATTCCTGCTGAAGGATGGGTAAAGCGAGAGCACGAACAGTAGTGAAGAACTGTAGTGCTTGAGTGAATAAAGTAGTTAGTCCGTAAGTCAACAATCACTCAATCCGACACAGCCCTTCCGCAGGGCGCCAATGGCGGAAGAACACCACCACACTACACAGCCCTTCAGCAGGACGGCATTGAGGAATGCACAAACGTTATAGCTGAAGCGTTAAACATAAGCAACCTGCATTCGCCCCCAAAAGTGTATGCAATGCCATGACCGTTTTCAGGTCAGCTTAAACGATTCAGAAATTTTAAAACGCTTCTGACAATTCCGATTTCCAGCGGAGCACCTTTACTCTTATTTCGTCGATAGGACGATAAGCAAAGTCGTAACAAAGAAGAAATGTACTTCCGTCATCAGCCACATGTGCCTGTGTAAAGAAGTTAAAATTAAATCCCTTGTCATCCAGATTGGAACGTAAAGTGTACGATTCTCCTTCTTCCATAACAAAAGAATTCAGCACTCTTCTGTTATGCCGGAGAATAGAATTTACTGTCCGTATTTCGGATGCAGTATTACTCCTTAATCTGTTGTTGTAATTGCTTCTGCAGTGGTCGTCGCAGAATTTTTTATCCACACGCCCACTGACCTGCCTACCACATTGGCGGCAAACACGATAAATACTCATAAGAAATAGTTTTTAAGTTAGAATAACAAATATAAAATAAAATGCAAATCAAATTATCCGTTTCACCAAACATATCCGGAAGTAAGCGGATAACACACGGATAATTCCAAATGTTGTTCTCAAATTTGCAGCGTCCCTTAATGAAAAGGGTAGTTCTAACTAAAACCTAAAAGAACATGAACAGTTTAAGAAACAGCGTAAGGCTGATTGGCAACCTCGGCGGAGATCCGGAGGTTAAATCGTTTGACAAAAACAAGAAGATGGCAAAAGTAAGCCTGGCAACCAGTGAAACCTACACAAACAGTGAAGGTGTAAAGGTTACAGACACTTGTTGGCATCATCTGGTAGCATGGGGCAAAACGGCTTCATTTGTAGAGAAGTATCTTGCCAAAGGAAGTGAAATTGCAGTGGAAGGTAAAATTACCAGCCGCAACTACACCGATAAGGATGGCAATAAAAAGTACTTTACAGAAATAATTGTAAACGACATCCTCATGCTGGGGCGCAAGAGCAGTTGATTGGTTTGATTGATTAATGCAGAGTGTCAGTAAAGACGTTGACGCAGGAAGCTAACCCAATTTCCTTTTTTTCCTGTCCCCCGTTTTATAACTGCTAAGACCACGCAGCGGAAGGGACAGGGCGTCTTTACATTTATTACTTATTTACTAATTCATCAGCTTATTAGATATATATTTCGCAGATCTTTACATCAGTATTAAATGTTATGAAAAAATCTTCCCAGCTATTAAAAAAATATTTCGGCTTTGATGAATTTCGACCGATTCAGGAAGAAGTAATTAATTCAGTCATCTTGGGAAATGATGTTTTATTACTCATGCCAACAGGGGGCGGGAAATCATTATGTTATCAGTTGCCGGCATTAATGCTGGAAGGCATTACCATTGTTATTTCCCCTCTAATTGCATTAATGAAAGATCAGGTAGAAGCCCTGAAAGAAAATGGTGTTGCAGCAGCTTGCCTGAATTCTTCACAGGATTATGCTTTGGAGGCTTTAATATTAAATCAGTGCCGGAATCAGGAAATAAAATTATTATATATATCCCCGGAGAAAGCATTAACGCTGAAAAATACGTTGTTTGCCGATTTGCTTATCTCCCTTTTCGCTATTGATGAAGCCCATTGCATTTCCAGTTGGGGGCATGATTTTCGCCCGGAATACCAGCAGTTGCATTTTTTACGTCAGCAGTTTCCTAATGTGCCGGTAATTGCGTTAACAGCTACTGCTGATAAAATAACGCGTCGCGATATTGTTACACAGCTTCAGTTGAATAATCCTGTTATATATATCTCCTCCTTCGATCGCCCGAATCTTAACCTGAAAGTACGACCACATGTGCCGGAGAAAATCAAATTGCAGGAAATAACCGATTTGATTAAAAAACATAAAAATGATAATGGCATTATTTATTGCACCTCCCGTAACGGAGCGGCAGAGATTGCCGGTAAATTACGTGATCGTGGCATAACTGCTGCATGCTATCATGCAGGAATGTCATCAGAAGAGAGAAACAAAGTACAAGAACAGTTTATTAAAGATGAGTTGCAGGTAATGTGTGCTACGGTAGCTTTTGGGATGGGTATTGATAAATCAAATGTTCGATATGTAATTCATTATAATCTTCCTAAAAATCTGGAAGGATATTATCAGGAGATTGGCAGAGCAGGACGTGATGGACTGCCATCGGAAACTATTTTATATTACGGACTGAAAGATCTTTTTATGTTGCGTCGGTTTGCACAAGAAAGCGGACAAGCAGTATTGAATATGGAGAAATTGAATTTAATGTTACAATATGCAGAGGCTAGGATCTGTCGCAGAAAAATATTATTAAATTATTTCAGTGAAGAAATGCAACATGATTGCGGAAACTGTGATGTATGTATGAGTCCTCCGGTTTTTACAGATGGTGTTCAAATTGTGCAAAAGGCTTTATCAGCATTAATGCGCACACAGGAAAAAGTCGGTTTTACCATGCTCATAAATATATTGAGAGGGTCGCGAAATGCTGAATTAATTGAAAAAGGATATGATAAGCTGAAAACCTACGGTGTTGGGAAAGAGTTTTCATTTGAAATATGGCAATATTATCTGATGCAGATGATTCAAATAGGATTAATGGAGATTGCTTATGATGAAAACCATGTTTTAAAAATAACGGAATTCGGGCAGCGGGTTCTAAAAGGGCAAATAAAAATTCAGTTGGCTATTTATCAGGAGAAAGTCGTAGAGAAAGAAGAAGAATATTCCATTGCATCGGAGCCAACAGGTAATCATAATCAGGAATTATTTGAATTATTGCGACAGCTGCGCCGGCTAATTGCAGATAGTGAAGGTATGCCGCCATATATAGTTTTTAGTGATGCAACATTAAAAGCAATGGCACTTGAATTTCCAATAAATGGTGTTGAATTTAAAAATATCAATGGAATTTCCGATAAAAAACTGGAAAAATACGGTGCTGAATTTTTAAAAGTGATTAATGATTTTGTTGTTGCAAATAACATTAAAAAAGAGACCGGCACTACACAGGTTATCAGCCGTGAAGAAATTGAAGCTTACATTGATGAAATGCGCAAGAAGGATATGACCCTTACTCATACCATGTTAGGCTATGTTTTGCTTGGCTCGGAACGTAATACACTTGGTCCGATGGAATTAAGTTTAAGTTTTTATGGCAAACTGAAAGGTGTCATTAAAAGCAAGCCGTTGTTGCATCTTTTGCTTTCTTATTTTAAAAAAGAAATTTATAAAGATGATGAACATGACGTGCCGGAGTATTTTAAGGAGCCTCACTTTAATCAATTAACCGAAAAGGAACTTGTGAGATTCAGGCAAGAAATTGATGGAATACCGATTGCAAAACCAACGGCATCTATGTCCAGTGCTTATATAATTGAACTCCGAAAAAAATACAGGCGTTCGCATGAACCATGGGGGCCGTTAGAAACGGAGATTTTTCAAAAAGTGATTCAGAAAACGAATAAACTGGATTTGCTCATCGAACTCATTCAACGAAGCCCGAAAAGCATCATTGCAGCACGGGAAAACTGGATGAAAAAACAAGAAAGCTACAATGGCCTGGCATTTTAGTTGAAGGCAATCGCTATTGCCTTCATTACTGCGTATCCAATTTAATCGGGTAATGTTTTTCTAAAATTGTAAGGTTGAAAAAAGTAAATTTTGGGAAATTAATCAAAGCACTTTTCAGGAATTAGTACCCTGTAATATCGTTCTTAAAAATATTTATTTAAAATCGGTTAAACCAAGCAGGAATTTTGGAATCTTAGACGATCTAAAACTCTCCAAAACCATTACTTATGAATAAAAGTACACTGCTTAAGCTGTTGTTTTTACTAATTATACATCAAGCATCCGCTCAATCATACAATCCACTTTGGATTCCGGATACACTTTCAGGCACTACTTTTAATCTGGCTCTAAAAGACACGTTTTCCCAAATAGTGCCTGGTAATCAAACCATTACTGCCGGCATAAATAGTAAATTCTGGGGGCCTACCCTGTTTTTCAATAAAGGGGATACGGTTCATATGAACATACAAAATCTGTTGAATGACTCTACCACGATCCATTGGCATGGCTTCCATCTTCCTGCAGTTATGGATGGCGGTCCGCACCAGATTATTCCGCCGGGGACCATTTGGCAACCTTACTGGAAGGTGACTAATAATGCCTCCACTTATTGGTATCATCCCCATCTGCATGAAATGACGGAAGATCAAATTACTAAAGGGCTTGGAGGACTTATCATAGTTCGGGATTCTATTGAATCAGCACTGGCACTTCCGAGAACTTATGGAGTAGATGATATTCCACTGGTATTAACTGACAGAGATTTTAATTCTTCTAATCAGTTTGTAGTGGTTCCATATGGTGACAGTATGATG
>JANOBN010000186.1:0-2655 GCA_031411675.1 Bacteroidota bacterium
AGCTTAAACTGGGAAAGATCGAAAAGAATGGTATAACTTTTAAAACCATTTCTCATAAGAGGATGACTATTAAATCCTGCATTAAATTTATCCTTTTCCTCGTAGCTGGAACCGTTAAATAAATTAACTATCAGATAATGATCATCAGGAGATGTAGTCATGGTTCCACTTTCGGCCACAATCACTTTTTTATTTCCTCCACTTGTGGTATGATCATAAATCATTACATCTCTGATTGTTTTTCCGTCCCTGTCCTTATCACCTACTTTTATACTATATCCTTCAATACCATTATAAAAAACACCTTCACGTATTGATAAAGCAGGTTTTTGCTGCCTTATATCATACAACAGTGAGCCCATCTTCAGGTTAGTATAAGGTAGTACATTGTTAGAAAAGAAAAATGCGGTAACACTGATTATTAATGCAGTTACAAAAAGTGGACGCATTAATTTTTGCAATGACACACCGGAGGCTTTAGCAGCAGTTATCTCAAAATGTTCTGCCAGATTTCCGAAAGTCATGATGGAGGAAACCAGAATGGCTAAGGGCAATGCCAATGGTACCAGATTGGCGGAGGTATAAAATAAGAGTTCTACAATAACTGCCGTATCCAACCCTTTGCCAACAAGATCATCAATGTATTTCCATAGAAATTGCATTAATAAAATGAACTGTGCAATAAAAAATGTCATTACAAACGGGCCTGCAAAAGAGCTGATGACTAAAAGGTGTAGTTTCTTCATTCCGTATTTCGGCGCTAATCCTGAGGAAGCAAAAATACCGTAAGTTTGGATACTTAATGAAAGAAAGAATGTTGTTTACGAACGAAGAACGTGCATTACTGGTACAAAAAGATTTTTTTATTCTGAAAAAAGCAGTAACAGGCAAGTTAATGGATCTATTGGGGCAATTGAATGATGCAATAGTGGAAGAAAATTCAAAATCAGGATTGCTTTTGCCGGCAGAGGTTATAAATACAGCAGGAAAAATAAGTAAAGGGGAAAATTATCGTGGTTTTCCCTGGATGGTACTTGATTCTCCAAGAATCTTTAATAAAACTGATGTTTTTGCTTTTCGAAGTATGTGCTGGTGGGGTAATGAAATCAGTTTTACGTTACACCTTTCGGGAAAATATAAAGCCTTAATTCTAAATCCGGCAGAGCTCTTATACTCCTTAAAAGGTCATGATTTTTTTCTTAATGTAAATGACACTCCATGGGAATATCATTTTGAAGAAAATAATTATTTACTGCTAAACAACATCATCAAAACTGATGATGAATTAAATAGAATGAATTTTATCAAAATAAGCAAAATTCTACCGCTTAATAATATTGACGATTTAGTAAAAACAGGCTCTGACACCTATCGTCAGCTGTTAAATGCTTTATTTAATTCTTAATGACTTCCCAGTAATTGTCTAAGGCTTTGCACCTGGCTTTCCCATAGTCTTCTGCTGGCCGCTTTTTCAGCAGGATTTACCCAATCCGTAATCATCAAAGCAATATCGGAAGTGATAAAATCTTCTTTAATTTCAAATTGAAAATAAGTTCCATCAGTTTCGTCGGTCCACTCATATCGAACGATGTATTGGTCCTTAAACAGTATTTGTTTTGCCCTAACATCCACACCTTCCCAAACAAAAGTAAAATCATGATCCGTGCTTCTCACTTCATCAGCAAACCACTCTGCCATGCCACTGGAATCGCTCAAGTAATTAAATAAAATCACTTTAGAAGAACGGAACTCGAATTCCATTTGTATTTTTTCCTTGTTTGTTTTTACCGGTTCATATAATTTTTGAACGTAAACCTGCTTTGGTTTTGGAGCGGCATAAACAGGTACTTTTATCCGTGGCTTCACTTTATCCATATCCATCGTTTCTTCCAGCTCTTTAATGATTCTCTGTGCCTTATTATGAAACTTTTCATCCGGATCTGTTTTTACTTTTGCAGCCGGAATTTCGGTTTCCTTTCCTTTTGATTTCGGCGTCTTTATATCCTTTCCCTTTTCCGGTTTGCCTAAACTGGTTTTGGTTTTGGTGACGGAAACCGCATTTATACTCTCCGGTTGCTTTGCTTTAAGCGGATTTTTTTTATCGGAAACAATATTTGACTCTGATTTTATTGGCTTTAAAACCGGTTTTTTTGGGGGGGCCGTTTTATGAGCTTTGGTCTTTAGTTCCGGCTTTGTCTTTTTTATAGCTTGCTTAATTGGAGCGGCTTTGGCTGCCTTTTTTGCAACCGCCTTTTTTACAGGTGAAATGGTTACTTTCTTTTTTACAACCAGCTTGCTTTTAGAAGCATTCTTCTTAGCAGCAGCAGGCTTAGATGCCTTTTTTTTAACTGCACTTTTAGAAGATTTTTTAATGATACTCTTATTGGCCATATTTAGAAAGTAATTATTGATAAGATTAAAAAATAATCTTCCGCTGCGAAATATAGATGCGGTACGCGCCGGCGACCTCGCACCCTCCGGCCACCCGATCGTCGGGCATGGCCTGGAAGACTGCATCGATCGCGGAATGCGAGAGATAAATTGGCCAAAGACCCGCACCCACCAACGATCTCCAGAGGGTGCCCGGCGCTTTGGCTGGGGCATCGGATGCGAAATGCATGGCTCGTCCGCCTAC
Organism: Bacteroidota bacterium; assembly: GCA_031411675.1. Taxonomy (GTDB): domain Bacteria; phylum Bacteroidota; class Bacteroidia; order AKYH767-A; family OLB10; genus JANOXC01. The sequence goes on from JANOBN010000186.1 coordinate 2,636, forward strand.
CCCGGCATCAAGGAGCAGGG
>JANOBN010000187.1:0-26983 GCA_031411675.1 Bacteroidota bacterium
ATCGCTAGGATTTGAACTGGTTACATTACGCAAGGTATTTACTCCATCCGTCCATATATAACGGTATGGTGGATGACCGCCACTGGTAATAGTAGCTACGATCTTACCATTTGAATTACCGCATGTTGAAGGTGTAATCACTCTGTTGACGTTAATGCTATTAATCAATACCGTTACTGTATTAGAAGTGGCAGTACATGCACCACCTGGTGTAGTAACATTTGCAGTAAAGAACGGCCCATTTGCTGTAGAAATACTGTCAAAGGATCCGGTAGTACCAACCCAATCAATGGTATAGGTATTTGGATAAGAACCGATGACGCTATCTCTTACATATAAGAGATACTCATCCCCACTACAAATGACTGAATCGCCAGGTGTTACATACGGTTTTGGAGCAACATCTGCACGAACATTTACTGAAGCGGTTGCTGTACATCCACCTAATGGATCAGAAACGGTAACAGTATAAGTATTAAGACCTGCTGGCACACTTGCAACAACCGGGCTGGCAATTAAAGGATTATTCAAACCAGCAGAAGGAGTCCAACTGTAATTACCTGAGAATACAGCACTAGGAGGGGTAAATCTATATGCCTCAGGAGTGGTAACAGTCCATACTGCATTATTTCTACCTGCCGGTGAAGTTCCCAATGTTCCCGTTGAGTTTTCAATACCTAAAGTATGAGCAAGAGCAATAGAAGAGTTGGCTACTAATATGTCAATGGTATTATTTGCAGAGTGCAGAATAATATATCCCGTAGTAACATTAGCAGGCACTACAAATTGCTGTATCTGATCGAACTTGATTACAAAATCAGAACCGGAAGTCCAATAACTAACTGAACCGGGACTCAATACATTTAAATCACACATACCCATTGAAACCAAATTATTAGGTACTGTTGAATTTGGGAATGTTTGAGGCACCCTTAGATTTGCTCCACTAACTGCAGACAAATCACTAAAACTAATATATCCATTAGTTCCAACATAAATCTGACTATAGCCAATACCATAGAAACTGAATGTGAATGGTAAAGCAATAGGTCCTGCTGAACCATCATCAGTACCGGTATTCGTCCAGGCCGGGATAGTAGTAGGACTAACAGGTGTAGGTGCAACAAAAGAAATATTTGATAATGAATAGTTTCCTGTACTTAAAACCGATCCTGTTGAACTAAGAGTCACCGATGAACCGGCACAAACCGTAGAATCAGATACAGAAGCAGTTGCCACAAGACCAGGACCTGATGTAATAGTAGCAGTTGCTCTATTGGTACAGCCTGTTGTGGAACTTGTACCTATAACAGTATAAGTAGTAGTTACATTGACTGTAGCAACAACAACAGCACCTGTAGTTACGTCAAGACCTGTAGCAGGTGACCAGCTGAACAAGTCAGCAGATCCACTGGCTGTTAAGGTTATTGGAGTCGGACTCGTTGAACAACTGATTCCGGTTGGAGGAGTAACATTTATACTTGGTGCCGGATTTACAGTAATAACAGAGGAAGCTGTTCTAACAGTTCCACAGAAATCAGTAACAGTTAATGTATAAGTAGTATTTCCGCTTGGATATACTTTTATAGTATCAGATGTACTGCCTGTACTCCATGAGTAAGTGTATGGCAAACCACCGCCGGATATAGATGAAGTTATAATTACAGTGTCGCCTTGACAAATTGTAGCGGTAGACGGGCTCACTGTTAATGCGCTTAAAGGAATAACATTAACTCTGGCAGTATCAGTAACAGAACATCCACCAACTGTATCAGTTGCAGTTACCCCGTATGCAGATGTTATAGTTACACCTGATACAATTGGATTCGCAATATTGTTAAAATTAAGTGTGCCTGAACCAACAGGAGTGCCCCAGCTATAGGCAATGCCGGGAGCAGGAGGAGCACCAACTGTAATCAGATAATCATGCGTTGTACCTGAACCAAAGGATAAACAAGCATCACCTGCTCCGTTTGGATTTCCTGTGTTTCTGGAACGAACACGCATTCTGGTTACACCGGTAAGCGCTGTATTTGGTATAGTAATATTTACTGTACCTGATGTTGCATTTGTATATATCTGGGTATGCTCTGTCGCTTCGAATATACCATTTTGGTTATAATCAATCCAAACAGAAGTAATACCGGCAACACCAGGATCAGTTGAAATACTAAATGGATAGGTGCTACCTTGAATTACCTGAGTTGTGTTTGCTCCACTTTGAGGGAAACTTAACACAAGTACACTACACGATGTCTCAATATGGCTTAACGTATTAAACGTTACATTATTTATCCATGATGAACATCCTCCACCTAAACCGGTAACACAATATCCGGAAGGACCACCTGACGAAATTGAAGCAACAGCATTTAATTGCGAAGATCCATTAGCACATACAGATGAAGGGGTTGCAGATGTTGTAATAATCAAAGGAGCTCCGGAGTTTATTGTCCAGGATGCGGTTGAAGAACAACCTGTGGCTGTACTTGTACCGGTTACCACATAGGTAGTGGTAGTATTCACATTTAATGCATTTACCGAAGCACCTGTAGTTGCGCTCAGGAAGGTAGCCGGTGACCATGAATAGGTATCAGCACCTGATGCTGTTAAAGTAATACTTGCTGTTGGAGCTGTTGAACAACTTCTTTTAGATGAACCGGTAACTGTAACCGGAGGACCGGCAGTCACATTAAATGTAACAGATTGAGTTATTGAAGAGCCACAAGCATCGGTAACAGTAACTGTAAATGTAGTATTACCGGATATTGTTGCAGAAGCTGTAGCAGTAGTACTTGTGCTGCCGCCACTCCATTGGTAGCTATATGGCGCACCGCCGCCCGTAGGAGTAGCAGTAACTGATACTAAAGTGCCTGCACAAACATTGGTATTACCCGGTGTGGTGGTTAATGCAACATTCAACGGAGCACCAACTACCAGATCAGCTTGAGAACTGGTACTTTCACAGAAGGCAGTTGCACATCGTGCATAGAAAGGATATGTACCGGCCGGGCTGTTAACTGCAGGCGCGAATGGTGAGCCTGTTCCAACTAAGCTTCCTCCGCTTGCTGCATCATACCATTTCACGGATGTAGATGGTAAACTATAGTAGTACTGGAAGGTACCTGTTGCAGGGAAAACTGCATCCGGTCCGGTTGTTATATCATTATATGTCTCACTGTATCTGATTTGAATAGTTCCACCGGCAGGATTAATTAATCCGGCAAGCACTGTTGTATCCGCATTAATAGTTCCATCAGCAGTGATATTCCATGTAAAAGGGGAAGCGAATCCGCTTGTACCTGAAAAACATGGTGAAGATCCTGTAATACCTGTTCCGCCAAAGTGAAGCACTGCCTCACCCGGGAAACCGCTGGTAACTCCAGCCATGCTGAAACGGGCACCAATAATAGTTGCGCCTGCAGGTATTGGAGGGTTAGAGAAAGAAGCAATCAGATTATTACCAGGACAAATAAATCCGCCTGTTCCGATTACGCTGATGTCTTCATCAGTTGATGGATTAGAAATGTTAACTACTTGTGAGACAAAATTAACACCACCTACGCAATTCGCAGTTAATCCTTGTCCGGAAGGAATTATTTCACCCACACAAATATTGAAGCCTGAAGCTATTGGTGCAGTTGGTGTGTAATTTACAGTTACCGATTGGGTAGCTGTAGAAACACATCCAGGAATGGTATATCCGCTTACTGTATAGGTTGTTGATGAACCTGGTGAAGCATTTACTGTAGCACCGGAAGTAACATCTAAACCAGATGCCGGTGACCATGTATAATTACCGGCACCTGAAGCTGTTAACTGAATAGTTCCTCCTGAACCTGCACAATATGAAGCGGTTCCAGGATTTGGAACAACAGTAATGGCTGGAGGAGCTACAGTAGTAAATGAGAAATTAGCACAACCCACTGCATTACCAACCTGGTTAAATGGCTCAACTCTCCAAGAATATGAACCAGCAGCTAATGATACAGAAGTATAAGTTGTATCAGTATTTAAGGTCTTAATAGCAACTAAAGTTGTTGCAGGACCAGCCCCCGGATCTAAGTACACTCTATAGCCGGTTGCATCTGTTTTTACATTCCATGATAATATTACAGGACCAGTACATGCATTACCACCATTAACCGGGGCTACTGGTGCCGCAACACAAGTTGGGCGCGCTGATGTAACACAGATATTAAATGAAGAACCTGCACCACCGCTACCTGCAGCAGAGTCATAAACTCGTACAAAGTAAGTTCTGCCAACAACAGTTGTTATTGTATTTGATTCTGTTCCACCTTGTCCTGTTGAATTGATACAAACAGTTGCTGTCTTTGTTCCGCAGTTACCAGGAGAAACGCCGCCATCAAACACCTGGAATACAGGATCAAATGTCAGGTTTCCGGTTACCTTAACCAGAGTAAGAGTATCAACTGCAGTGAAAGAATACCAAACATCATCATCCGGATTTCCTGAACAAGATGCTTCTGCTGAAAGAGATGCTGCACTTGTTACAACATTGTTTCTAGCATTCTGACCAGCTACACAATTTGCATTAAGCAGGTTGGTAAGATTTATTGCAGTTGCACATTCATCGTTAGATGCTTTAGCAAATACGATGATACCAAACTCACCGGTAATACCCCAGTCAGGGTTTTCAATATTAACTGTTGGTGCTGAAGTATAACCACTGCCTCCAGTTAAACCAATATTAGTTGAGGTCAGATTACTTACAATACTTGTAGTTGTGCTGATAGGAGTATTCCATGCTGCTGCTGCACCAGATCCGCCACCCCCTGTAAAGGTAATAATCGGACCTTGATTTGGAGCATTATAACTAAACGCTGCTTTTGGAATAGAATAATTTGTACCATTTGTAGTAAACGTTAAGCTGGTTACTGCACCGCCAGAGACGTTAGCAGTTGCCTGAGCCTGCGTTCCGGTGCTATCATGATATACTCTTACAAAATAATCATCACCGGGAGCTAATCCTGACATAACTGCATTGGCAATTAAGCCTTGCGTACCGGTTGCACAAATCGCAGGAGATAATGGGCTTAATGTAAAGTCATATACTTCAACACGTGGAATAAAACCACCGGAACCATAAATACGAACTGTTGTATTTGGATCCGTAGCATTGAAAGTAAACCAAACGTCTTTTGCCTGTTTACCATTACATGCAGCTACATAGTTAGAATAGGTAGCATTTCTGGTTGTATACAAGTTAGAACGATTATCGGTATAATTCCATGCAATATTATTTGGGAAAGCCAATAAAGCAGGAACTACTTCCGCAGTACCGGCCTCATCATTGGCTGGAGGCGTTGGAGTTGGAGCTGCTACAGGAACATAAGTACCAGGAGTAAATTTAATGCTGCTGTGTGGCTCCGGAGAAATAGCTAAGCCATTTGCACCCCAGTTGGCAACCAATCCGTTTTCATTAGTAAACGAAGTAGTGTTTACATATTGTTGCTGCATTACCTGACCCGGCTGTGGGTTAGATTGAACAAATGCTCCACTAATACCACAGGTATAAGACCATCTTACGTTTTGTGTACCGTTATACAATTGCATATCGCCATAGTTAAAGGTGATACTTTGATCAGATGCATCAAGCACAATCTGATAATATAACTGTGGACCTGCTAAACCAAAGAAAGTAGTATTAAACCATTCAACTGTAACCTTGGTACCTGCAATTTTATAGTAAATTACCGGGCTTGCTTTATTTAAGTCATCATAAAATGGCGCGATAACGTTTCTCTTGTTAAAATCAGATACTCCAGAAAAACCATTACCTCCACCTGCTAAGGTATTATCCCAGTTAGAAGCAGAAGTATAAGTATACAAAGCATTATTCAATGCAATTAAACCGTTTGGATGAATTGCCATTGCTGTAACTGGAGATCCCTGATAGATGAATCCGGTTGCAGCAATATTAATAAGTGTTTGAGTTGTTTCATCGCCACTTGCAGTTGATAACGTACCTGTTCCATCACCACCGCTTAATACTGGAGCAATTGACTGGTAAACATTACCTGTTGTACGTGTAACAGCATAATTTAATGGTGGAGGAGGAGTATAACTAGTAGACCATCCAAAGAACATAGTAGGTGCAAATACAATTGGCCCGACACCGGAAAGAGCACTGGTTCGAGTACCGGTTGATGGTAAAGATCCTGCTGCTCCAGCTACAGAGCGAACCGACCATCCGGAGGTAATACTTGTATTAGACTGACAAAGGAATAACGATGGGTTATCTGTTATAAGGTTATCACTGCCATCATAGCCTAAAAGCATTGTTTGTGTAGCAGCAGCTCCGAATTGGGTACCATCAGAAACAGATGCACTAAGGATGTCAACTTGAAAAGATCTTGTTCCTCCCATATTTCCTCCGCCTAAAACAGCACCGGATGGGGCGCCCAATTGGGTTACTTTTATACTTCTTATATCTGAACCGGTATTAAGAGATCCTGATCCAATATTCAATTGAACAGCACCTGTTAATCCATTAGCCCGGAAAGGAAAAGTACGGGTGAACGTAGTTGTACTAACACCATTCAGAATAATACTTCCATTTTGTATCCAGGATGCTGCAGCTGAACTTTGGCCAAGGTAAGAAGGCGCTTCAAATGTCAGTGTGTTTGTACCCATGTCTATCGGACCACCTGCCAGGGTTAAAGGGGCTGTTCCATATAGGGTTACATTACCTGTGAAATTTAATCCAAGTGTATTAGCTCCCAATGTAATTGTCTGGAATCTTCTGTTAGCCGGAATACAACCTGCAAGGTTGGTCTCATTATGTACTGCATTGGATGCAGCAGGAGCAAAAAACTGCGGTAACAATGTGTATAAACCAACACGGGCTAATGCTCCTGCAGCTCCTGTTTCGCCAACGGCCGCAGTACTTAAGCCAACTGTAGGGGCGGCAGTATAGCCAAATCCCGGTTGTGTGATGGTAAATCCGGTTAACTGTCCATTAGCATTTAATGATGCAGTTGCCTGTGCCCAGCAATTAGCAGGTATAGTTGCAACTGCATTATTCGGACCACCTGCAATCGAGATTGCGACAGGTGGTACAGAGTAAACTGCAGAAGACGATAATTGGATATTAGTTACCTTACCCCCTGCAACTACCACAGTAAATGTAGTAGTACCTGATAAAATTGTACCGCCTGTAAATGTTACCGTTGGTGCAACTAAATAGCCAGATCCGGAATTGGTAACAAAGTTGATACCTGTAGGGCCTGTAAATCCTACTGTAGGTGCTACAGTATAGCGTCCTCCATTGGTTACAGTAACAGCGCCAACACCCTGACTGCTATTAATTGGATTTGTACCAACAATAGAAGCAATGGCTGATTTTTGAATGTTGGCAGATGTTTGTCCGGTAATAGTAGTTGGAACATATGCAACACCGGCCGCCAGAGTACCGGCACCGGTATTTAAAATAACAAAAGCAGGTGTAGTTTGATAACCGGAACCCGCATTTGTCAGAGTTAAGCTTCTTAGTGTACCGGTAGCAACATCAAAATTAACAGTTACAGTGGATGCACTTCCCACATATGCGAACGTTGCTGCGCCACTTGTACAAGTGCTTCCTGCAGTATTGCATGTTGGGTAAGTTACGGTTGTTGTATCAATTAAGCCCCCAACAGTACAGGTATATAAATTTCCATTATAGAAATATTGAGTTCCGGTAACAACCGTTCCTATTAAGGCATTACCGATAGTTCCTGTAGTACCTACCCATAATAAAGAGGCAGTACCATTAAGTTCCTTACCGGGACCAACACCAACCGGTCCTGATGCTCCGGTTGTACCTGATTTAATAACTGCAAAAACGTTACCGTTAAAAACACGAATATTACCAACTGAAACTGCCGTTGCAGCAACCCAGTTAGCAGAACCGCTTGGCCCAACAACAGGTGCAGTAGTATAACCACTTCCCATTGCTGTTATTATAACATTTTGAACCTGCGTATTTAATGCTTGACCAAATACTGAAGCAGTATTGTCAAGTTCTAATTTGCCGTTGGTATTAACAGTTCCTGCACCCACAGCTGTTGTTGTAGTGGTGATTAATGACTGTGTAGTATTAATATTTAACGTTCCGGTATTATTCCATAACAAGGCACGAATTATACCTTTGCCTCCTGCAGTACCAATGAAATTTGCGGGGCCGGAACTGGATATATTTTGAGTACTTGCAACACCATTTAAGATAAGTGCGCTTGGTGCAAAGTTTACCAGACCATCATTAGTAAAATTTCCGGCAAGGTTAACTGTAACAGACCCAGCAGCAGTTGTATGCGGGAAAAATTTACCGCCTGCATTAACCAACAGATTTCCTGTTATAGTCATTGCATTTGAAGTTCCATTCCATTGCAGAATACCATTTACTGTAAGATTATTAACAGTAGTTAGCTGGTCCACAGTAACAATAACACCGGGAGGGATAACTACATTGTCGGCTGCGGAAGGTATTGCGCCTCCCCAGGTTGCCGGGCTACTCCATAAACCGCCAAGTGTTGCACTAATAAATGCTGTTGTGGTTGCACTAGCAGATAAAGGTGCAGGAGTTAAATATAATGGTCCGCCAAAACAAATGTTATTAGCAGAATAGATATAAAAATCATAACTGGTAGAAGCAGTTAACCCCGTGGCAGAATAAGGAGAAGCAGTAAAAAGTCCCACTACAGTTCCTGCGCCAAGTGCCGCACCCGGAGCATACGTAGTACCATTAACAGGAGCTGTTGGTGTAAATCCGGGAGCACCTCTAACTATAAAATAAGAATCAGAACCGGCAGCCGGAGTAAAAGTACCGGTAACCACTGAAGGCGAAACGCCTGTTGCTGTAAATGTTGAAGGCTGAGCTACAGGGGCAACGCATGGGGCCGGAGTAGTAAAAGTGTACATTCTGCCAGAAGCCGGTTGATCAGTAACGTTATTGTTTTCAACAGTAGAGCTGGCAGTATTTGTAGTTACAGTAACGCTCTGGTAAGCAAATGGTGCAACCGTTTGTGAGCCCCTTATACCAACAGAAGCAGACATTGTTGCTACGCCCATTGTTCCATAACGAAATTCAATCTTATTTGAACCTTCATAAAGCCATAACTGGAAAGTAGAGTTCGCAGCACCACCTGTTGCTCTTGGGATAGTAACAAACCATTCAATTTTTAAAATCTGACTGCCCAGAACTCCGGTTAACAGGGACTTTGCATATCCTGTTGTTCCAGTTGCCACGTCATCCCAATAAGGGAAAATCTTGGGAATGTTAGTTGTACTCGTTATCGAGTTAGAAAACTGAGACGCACTTGATGCACCACCTAGTTGAATCCAGCCATCTGGTGAAGTCCAGAAAGTGGTGTAAGTGGTACTTTCAAAGACGAAGTTGAAACCAATCGAGGAGGCTGATCCCGTTGGGGTATCATCATTCCCGGTGGTTAATAGCGTTGTAGCGCCAGTCATTGGATCTAAAGTACTTCCCGTAGATGTTGAGAAGCCATAAAGATTTGCCTGAGCTACAACCTCAGAAGTTGGAAAGAATAGCATAGTTGCCAGACTTACCAACATTACCCAAGTTAGCAACCCGGCTAGCCTTGAATTCGATTTTAAGATGTAGTTGTTTGTCATTGCTTTATATATTATTTAGTTTATTTTTTTTTATTTTTTTTTACTTTTTACTGCAAATAGCAAATCCCCTGTATATATATAATTTATATATATATTTCAGAGGAAGAATACGCTGAATGCAAGTACAATTTTAACCAATTTGTTTGTTTGTTTAAATTACCCTTTGTACTATTTACTCTTTACTTTTTATTTTTATTTCGAGGCGATTTTTTCTTTCCATTTTTTTGAAAATGGCTTAAAAAAATCTTTAACCTGCTTTTTTGATTTGAATAAGGGGATACCGAATTCTAGGGCAAGGTAAGATGAAATGCTTTCTTGTGCAAGTTTTTTTTCAAAAACAATGATATTTTTTTTTCAACATCAGGATTTGTTGGGTGAAAATCAAAATATCAGCCCCTTAAAAGCATTAATTACACTGATATTGTTAACCAGCTCCAAGGTGCTTATATCCTTTGCCTGGCATGGTCACTTGAAAATCAAAGAGTTAAGCCTGGCAAAGGATTCTAACCGGCTAGCACTAATCCTGCCGGTACATTGCCTTTTTGAATATTGCCTGCAGATTGAAGTAAAAAAAGCTTGGCTGTACTGGAAATGCGGCGCTTCACTTGTTTTAAGCTTAAAGAGGTACAAGTTGTAATAATGTGGCTGGTTTTTATGATTTTTCGTTGCCTTTTCTTAAAAAAGAAGGCCTGGGGTGGAATTATTACGGTGAATATTGAATGGTTAATAGTTATTGGTTATTTTATTATTCTTGATTCTCCAAACGCCTCACCCTGGCCCTCTCCCCGGCGAGGGGATTAGTTATTAGTTAATGGTTAATGGTTCTTTTTTTATTCATGATTCTTCAAACGCCTCACCCTGGCCCTCTCCCCGGAGAGGGGATTAGTTATTAGTTAATGGTTAATTGTTATTAGTTAATTGTTAATGGTTATCGCAAGTTATTAGTTGGTACTAACTCAGTAACTTAATTACTCAATAACTTAATAACTCAACAACATAATCACCTATTCACATTCCCGGAGCGGCTTAAGGAAATTATAAATTATAAATTCCAAATTCTAATCGCGAGACTTCGCGACTAAATTCTAAATCCGATAGCTATTGGATCTAAATTTTTTGTACTAGATACTAGATACTAGATACTAAATATCATCTTGCAAATTCAAATCCTTTTGCTGCTAAATCACTTACTACAGTAGTGATTCCCTGCTCGAGATTTATGGAATGTTTCCATCCCATGTTATGCAATTTTGAAACGTCTAATAATTTGCGTGGAGTGCCATCAGGTTTGGTGGAATCAAATTTTAATTCGCCATTAAATCCAATAATTTTTTTAACAAGTAATGCAAGATCTTTAATAGAAATATCAGTTCCCGTTCCAACGTTTACATGTTCCTGTCCGTTGTAATTTTGCATTAAATAATATGCCGCATCAGCCAGATCATCTACATGCAAAAACTCCCGCATGGGTGAACCGGTACCCCAGATTTCAACCGAAGGAGTGCCCTCTTCTTTTGCCTGCCGGAATTTACGGATGAAGGCCGGTAATACATGGGAATTCTGAAGGTCATAGTTATCATTAGGCCCGTATAAATTGGTGGGCATCGCTGAAATGAAGTTGCAGCCGTATTGCCTCATATAAGATTCGCACATCTTCAATCCGGCAATTTTGGCGATGGCGTAAGGCTCATTGGTCTGTTCCAGAAAACCGGTTAAGAGGTACTCCTCTTTAATGGGCTGCGGACATAGTTTGGGGTAAATACAGGATGACCCCAGGAATAATAACTTGGTTACTTTATTCAAATAACTGGCATGGATAACGTTATTCTGTATCTGCAGATTTTCATAAAGGAAGTCGGCGCGGTAGGTATTATTGGCAACAATACCTCCAACTTTGGCAGCAGCAAGAAATACATAATCCGGCTTTTCTTCTTCAAAAAAACGGAACACCGCAGCCTGATTACGAAGGTCTAGTTCGAGAGAAGTTTTTTGAATAATAGTGGTAAACCCTTCCGCCTTTAACTTTCTTACAATGGATGACCCCACCATACCACGATGGCCGGCAACATAAATACGACTATTTTTATTCATATTATATAACAGGAATTAACCTTCATGATAGTTAATAACAGTATGTCCGCCTTCTTTCAGATAGCGGTCCCGTTTAAACAGTTCCATATCGGCAGCCACCATCTCTTTAACGATTGCCGGCAGATCATATTTAGGCTTCCAACCCAGTTTATTATTGGCTTTTGTTGGGTCACCGATAAGCAGCTCCACTTCAGCCGGGCGGTAATACTTCTTATCAATTGACATCACTTCCTGTCCGATGGGTAATTGATATTCGGGGTTGTTGCAAGCCTTTATTACTGCTTTTTCATCTTCTTCCTTACCACTAAACTCCAGCTCCATTCCCACTTCACGAAACGCCATAATAATAAAATCACGTACAGAAGTAGTAACCCCTGTTGCCACTACAAAGTCTTCCGGAGTATCCTGTTGCAGCATCAAATACATAGCCTCCACATAATCCTTGGCATGACCCCAGTCGCGCTTGGCATCAATATTACCCATGTACATTTTATCCTGAAGTTTCAAAGCGATCCTAGCCACTGCCCGCGTGATTTTCCGGGTTACAAAGGTTTCCCCTCTTAATGGCGACTCGTGATTAAATAAAATCCCGTTTACGGCATACATATTATAAGACTCCCGGTAATTGATCATAATCCAGTAAGCATACAACTTTGCCACCGCATAAGGTGACCTTGGATAAAACGGTGTGGTTTCCCTTTGTGGTATTTCCTGAACGAGACCATACAACTCGGAAGTCGACGCCTGATATATCCGGCATTTCTCCGTCATATTCAGCATCCGCACCGCTTCCAGAATTCGGAGTGCTCCGATACCATCGGCATTGGCGGTATATTCCGGTGAGTTAAAACTAACGTGCACGTGAGACATGGCTCCGAGGTTGTAGATCTCATCGGGTTGCGTCTCACTGATTATACGGATGATATTAACAGAGTCGGTAAGGTCACCGTAATGCAGTTTAAAGCGTACATTTTTCTCATGTGTATCGCTGTAAAGATGATCGATACGTTGCGTATTAAACAAGGAGCTTCTTCTTTTGATGCCGTGCACCATATACCCTTTGCTGAGCAGTAGTTCTGCCAGATATGCACCATCCTGCCCGGTGATACCGGTTATTAAAGCTGTTTTCATTTCAATCTATTTAAATAATGAGTCAATGGCCCGGAACGATTATTCATTAGTATTTTTTAACTGAAAAGCCCCCCCTTTTTATAAAACGTCCCTTTAAAGGTCCGGCTTATTTGCTGATACCGGCCAATTAAAGACCAGTTCAACAGGTAAAATTACTTCAATTGAATATCAATAATAGCATAGATTCAATAAACTATTAACAGTTCGATGCCTTATAAATTATTTTATAGGCGTTATCCCAGTTGTTTACTTTTACAGGCTGAATTGTTCTTTTAGCAATAGACAACAAAAGTCGATAAATTACGTAAAAAGCACTTCACAGTTCACCATACAATTTCAACATGGAGCAAAAACTAATTGCAGGTAATAACCTGATTGATCAAAAAGACATCAGAAAAACATTTGTAACCATTGGTAAAAACTGGTACTGGTTTGTCATCTTTTTAGCCTTAGGGATCGGTGCTTCCATCGTTTATTTATACAAGGCCACCAACTACTATGGCGCTACGTGCGAGATTTTGGTAAAGACGCCTAACGATCCTTTTAAAGATGCCTTATCGGAAGCATTGCCAACACCTCCAAAGAAAGAAGACATTGCGAATGAAACCAAGATTTTAAGATCTACACGACTCATTGAAGAGACCGTAAATAAGCTTAACCTTGACATTTCCTATTTTATCAAAGGAAGATTAAAGACAGGGGAAGTTTATAAACAGGTGCCTTTTTCTGTTGATGGTAAAGTTTCTGACCGATCCCTTTACAATACTGCTTTCAACATCAACATACTTGACAAAAACCGGTTTAAGGTAGAAGTGACCATCAATGAAAAGCCTTTTTCAAAAGTTGCCCGTTTTGGGGAGCCGGTAATTCATCCTGCTTTTTCCTTTATACTATCTAGCGACTCCCTGGTTATTGAAAGAAACCCCAGGATTTCGGAAGTCAATTACTCCTTTACCTTTAATGAGAGACGGGCATTAATAAAGAAATATCAGGCGGCACTTGTTGTAGAAAAGGCAGATGCTGCTTCAGTTATTGTAGCGTCCATTGAAGACGAGGTACCGGAAAAAGCGGTGGACTTCCTCAACACCCTAACCGGATTATATATTGAGAACAGTGTTGCCGTAAATGTGAAGGTAAATGAAAACACACTTAATTTTATTGAAGGGCAATTGCGGGAAGTGGAAGGACAATTGAATAATGTGGAGGGTAACCTGGAGCAATATCAGCGGGAAAAAACCACCATAAACATTGGCGAAGAGGGTAACATGTTGTTTCAGCGCGCGATGGATTTTGATTCAGAAAAAGCAAGGTTAACAATTCAGTTACGTTCCATCGATCAGATGTATGAATACCTTACTTCCAGTGGAGGAGATAATCTGGCCATATCACCCTCACTACTTGCCGAGACAAATGACAATGCGTTGGCTACCTCTTTTAATGAGTTGTTTGCCTTACAACAGAAACGTACCAACCTTTTGTTTAGTAATACCCCAAGCAGTCCGCTGGTACGCGAAGTAGATATACAAGTAGTGAATCTTAAAGCCAACATGCAAGGCATAGTATTAAACCTTCGTAAGACCCTAGTAAATAAAATTAACAGTTTGAGCAGTCAGGTTGGTGAATATCAGGCCGTGCTTCGAACCATGCCAACCACACAAAGAGGTTTGGTTAACATAAGCAGGAATGTAGAGATCTACAGTCAGATTTATAAGTTCTTGTTGGAAACCAGAGCACAGACCATCATTGCCAAAGCGGGCATTGTGGCAGACAAGTCCGTTATTGAGCCTGCTTACACCACAGGCCTTATCCGGCCACTGATGCTAAAGACCATATTTACCGGCTTGGGTGCGGGGCTTGCACTTGCTTTAATGGTAATATTTATGAAGGGTGTATTTTTAAATTATATACAGACAAAAGACGACTTAAGAGATATTACCAGCCTGCCAATAATTGGTGTAATAGGAAAAACCAAGGAAGCGGAGGAAGGTTATCTGGTAGTTGACAAATATCCGAAATCGCAAACCAGCGAGGCCTTTAGGGTAATCCGGACGAATCTGGCTTACTTTGCGGCCAAGGTGCAGAGCAAGGTCATCTTAATAACCTCATCGGTTGCCGGGGAAGGAAAAACATTTTGTGCGGTGAACACAGCCACCATATTAGCCAAGGCAAAAAAGAAAGTAGTTTTGATTGATCTGGATCTGCACAAACCAAAACAGGCCAATGCATTTAACCTCACCAATGATGTTGGAGTAACCTCTTTTATAGTAGGTAAGGCCACATTGAATGAGATCATTAAAGATACCGGTATTGACAACCTGCAGGTA
Source organism: Bacteroidota bacterium (assembly GCA_031411675.1). Taxonomy (GTDB): domain Bacteria; phylum Bacteroidota; class Bacteroidia; order AKYH767-A; family OLB10; genus JANOXC01. The sequence continues at coordinate 15,189 of JANOBN010000187.1, forward strand.
GTGCTTACCGGACCGCGCACACCAAATGCTTCGGAACTTATACTCGACCCGATGATGGAGCAGTTGATTAAAGAATTGAAGAACATTTATGAATACATAATAATTGACACTCCGCCGGTAGGCTTATTGTCGGATGCATTGGTATTAATGAAGCATGCTGATTTAAATATGTATGTATTAAAGGCAGGTTACTCCAAAAAGGACTTTGTAGATATCGCACATCAGATAGTAGAGAAAAATGATGTGAAGCATCTTACCTTTATTTTAAATAGTGTAAACAATAAAAATATCCCTACCGGTTATGGTGGCGGGTATTATGCATAAGAATGATTGAATTTAAAACGGCCGAAAAAAAAGCGGATAAAGAAGACCCTATTGACAGGAGTGGCGCTTTACCAAAGGCAATAAAAAGTCTGAAGTTGCATTTGAGTCCGCAACAGAAAAAGCGGATGTGGATGCAGATGGCTTTAATATTTGTTTCAGCCATACTGGATGTTTTCGGATTAGCCTCCATCTTACCAATTGTAAGACTGGCTGGAGATCCTGCAGCGATACATAAACAACCGGTGCTGGAATGGTTTTTTGTGAATTTACATTTTGCAACAGAAAAGGGGTTTCTTCTTTTTTTAATGATTGGCATCCTTGTTTTCTTTGTTTTGAAAAGTGCGTTTGGAATATTTGTGAATTACCTTCAGACGCGGTTTGCGGGAAATGTTGCCATACATATTACGCAACAACAATTTAAGAAATACTTCAATCTGGAGTTCCATACATTTACCTCATTAAAGAGCAGTGTGGTTACCCATCACATCATCAACAATCCGGTAAGTTATGTAATGTGGGTCGTATTGCCACTGATGCTCATCATGTCGGAAACCATTATCATATTACTTATTGTGTGTGGTATTGCCTATTATGATTTCAAACTTTTTATTTTTATTATTTGCCTTATCGGACCCGCCTCCTACTTAATATTTGCATTACTAAAAAACCGCAGTACCCGCATTGGCCGGGAGATGAACCGGATTTACCCTTTGGCACTAGGTACATTAACACAAACAATAAATGGTTATATAGATATTATTCTTGCTGAGAAAGAAGGTTTTTATGAAAAGCGATTTCTGAATCAGCAGGGTCAATACCAGCGGTTGAGCATGATGGCTTATCTGCAGAATTTGATTCCTATACGTGCAAATGAACTAGTGGCTTTATCGGGCATGGTACTTATCTTTATATATGCCATCTTTTTAACCGACAATCAGGGATCGGCATTAGTTATGGTAAGTCTTTTTGCAGCGGCAGCGTATCGTTTAATGCCTTCCATCAATCGTATAGTGAGTTCCATGGTTTACATCCGTAAAAACATGGCGGCCATAGAAAATTTGTCGTTATACCGCGAAGAATCGGAGGTGCAGAAACAGAAAGTTGCACAACAAGATATTGTTTTTGATTCCAGCATTGAACTTGGTAATTTATTCTATCGTTTTCCGGGTAAGGAGAATTTTGTATTAAACGACATTGACATCACCATCCGCAAAGGAGAAAAAATAGGAATAGTCGGCAGTTCCGGCTCCGGCAAAACCACATTAATGAATGTACTTCTTCGTTTTTATACTGAAACGAAAGGCGGAATATATATTGACGGAAAAAAACTTGGACCGGAGCATCTCTCTGCCTGGAGAAACAAAATTGGATATGTGAAGCAGGATATTTTTTTACTGGATGCTTCCATACGCCAAAACATTGCATTCGGGGAATCGGTTGCGGATGAAGGCCGGTTAATGAATTCCATACATCAGGCATCACTCGAAGAGTTGATAGAATCATTACCGGAAGGGTTGGATACACAGATTGGTGAGCGGGGTTCACGTTTATCGGGAGGTCAGCGGCAACGAATCAGCATTGCACGATCGTTATACAGAAATGCGGAGGTGCTGATTTTTGATGAGGCCACCAGCGCACTGGACACACAAACGGAACAAGAAGTAACGGAGGCTATAGATTCCTTATCAGAAGTAAATAAAACCATATTTATTATTGCACACCGGGTTACTACCTTAAAAAACTGCGATCGTATTTATGAACTGAAAGACGGGGCAATAAAAGGAGTGTATTCTTATAATGAACTTATTGAAAAAGTAATTTAGAAAAAGAAACAGAAACCAATTGCTACGTATTAGCGTACGGATGCATCACCTATAAACCGGCTTTATGTTATTCAATTCATTTGACTTTATTTTATTCTTTCCTGTTGTAACAATACTATTCTTTTTGTTACCACAACGATTCCGCTGGCCGCTGTTGCTAACTGCCAGTTGTTTTTTTTATATGTATTTCATTCCGGTTTACATACTCATCCTGTTCTTCACCATTATTATTGATTACATTGCCGGCATCTATCTGGAAGACACGCACGATGCGAAGCGGAAGAAACTTTATCTTGCCTTTAGTATCGTTGCCAATGTTGGTGTACTGGCAGTTTTCAAGTATTACAACTTCTTCCTCGACAACCTGAATGCGGCATCCATGGCTTCTTTTGAGCATTTCCTGCCATTACGCTATCTGTCTATTGCTTTACCTATCGGTTTATCTTTTCATACCTTTCAGGCTATGAGTTACACTTTTGAAGTGTACTATGGTCGTCAGAAAGCGGAACGTCATTTTGGGATATATGCCTTGTATGTAATGTTTTATCCGCAGCTGGTTGCAGGCCCCATAGAGCGCCCACAAAACATACTTCATCAATTCCACGAAAAACAATACTTCGATTATGCGCGGGTACGTGACGGATTATCGATGATGTTATGGGGCTTATTTAAGAAAGTAGTGATTGCAGATAACCTGGCAGGCTATGTGAATCTGGCATATCACAATCCGGAAGACAAAACAGGCATGACCTTATTGCTGGCCTCCTACTTTTTTGCGATACAGATCTACTGTGATTTTTCCGGATACTCTGATATTGCGGTAGGTGCTGCCAAAGTAATGGGTTTTAACCTGATGGAAAACTTCCGGTATCCATACGGAGCATCCAGTATCAGAGAGTTCTGGAGCAGATGGCACATATCGTTGTCAACCTGGTTCCGCGACTATTTATATATACCTCTGGGTGGTAACAGAGTAGCAAAGTGGAGATGGATGTTCAACTTGTTTTTTGTGTTTATGGTAAGCGGGTTCTGGCATGGTGCCAACTGGACGTACATCATATGGGGCACATTGCATGGTTTCTATCTGGTTTGTGGAATTCTTAAGGATGATATGGTGGAGCGATTCAAAATTCCGTTCACCGAAAAAAAATCCATACTTATAAAAGCATTTAATGTGCTATTAACCTTTCATCTGGCTTTATTCGCATGGGTATTCTTCCGTGCAGAAACGGTTGACGATGCCTTTGCCATCTTCGGAAAAATATTTTCGCAATTACATATTAAGGATGTAACAAATAGTCTGGTATTCTTTGTGGGCAACCCTAACTATCTCGGGAAAATAGTATTTCACCTGTTACTGGTTCTCAGTTTTATTGCCATCGACCCTTTCCTTGATCAGATTGTTAAACAAAAAATCAAAATTGAATCTACTGTTACAAAACTGATTTTATATTCCGTGATACTTGCATCTGTTATTCTTTTCGGTTTTTTCGGAGAAGTGCAATTTATATATTTTCAATTCTAACGTATGAAAGTATTTCTCAAAAAACTACTTCTGTTTGCATTCTCAGCATTTGCTATATATATATTGCTTTTGGGGACACTTTACTTTATCAGAATTGGTAATGTGCCAATGATATTCAGAACTACACAAGGTAATGTGTTTAAAGGGGGGCTTACCTATAAAAAATTTCAGGATTTTGATAAAAATAAAAAGTATGACATCATTGTACTTGGTTCATCACATGCCTACCGTGGTTATGATCCTCAAATATTTGACTCCTATGGGTACGACATCTACAATCTTGGGAGCAGTGCTCAGGGAATTTTAGCGAGTTACATCATTGCAAGGCATTTTATAAAAAAGGAAAACTGTAATACTGTAATTATTGATTTATATGACAGAATCTTCAAAATTAACAGCATTGAATCGTTAAGTGATATCACCCAAAACGTCAGTTCTGACAAAGCTGCTTTGGATTTGTGCTTACATTCCAAAGATCTGCGTGCCATAAATATGATCACCTTAAGAATGTTCAACAAAATGGACCCACCGCTTAATAAGGACACTAGTGATATAGATCGGGGTTTCCAGGCTAGTAAGAGTCAGTTGATATTGCCCGGTGTGCCAAAAGATGTGGATTATGTAACCAATGAAAAAACACTGGCTTATTTCGCTAAATTAATACATTATTTACATCATGAAGGGTTGCAGGTTATACTGGCCGAGCACCCACTTCCGGCAGTATACACTATACCTGACTTTAAGCATGAAGCATTTATCCGGGACATCAGAAAAATTACCGATCAATATCAAATTCCCTGGTATGATTTAATGAAAGACAGCACCATGTCGGGTATTCAGTATTATGCGGACGAGAATCATCTCAATTACCGGGGAGTAATAAAATACAACCATAAATTAATAGGGTTAATGCAACAAGAGGGTATACTTAAGAAAAAAAACAAGTGAAACAACCTGCCTTGAATTTCGTAAACTAATTATCTAATAACATGCTCCATGAATAACAAGATTTTAATAGTTGTAGGCACCCGTCCGAATTTTATAAAAATAACGCAGTTTAAAAATGCAAATAAAGCTTTAGGACAACCTTTTGATATAAAGATTGTACATACCGGACAGCATTATGATGATAAAATGGCGGCTGTATTTTTTGAGCAGTTTGAGTTAGAACCTGATTTCTTTCTGAACATACCTCCTGCATCGGCAAATTCGCAGGTGGCAGAAATCATGCTGCGATTAGAAAAAGTGATCCTGGATTTTAATCCCTCCATGGTAATGGCTGTGGGCGATGTAAACTCTACGTTTGCAGCAGCTTTTACAGCTCATAAGTTAAATTGCAAAGTAGCGCATATTGAAAGCGGCCTTCGCAGTTTTGACCGCAGCATGCCGGAAGAAATAAACCGGCTGCTTACAGATGAAATCAGCGACTATTATTTTATCACGGAACAAAGCGGCATGGACAATCTGTTAAAAGAAGGAAGGAAAAAGGAAAATCTCTATTTTGTTGGTAATACCATGATTGACACATTAGTTGCCTTTGATCATAAAATTCAGCAGAACGCAATTCTTAAAGATTTGAACTTACGAAGCAGAGAGTTTGTTTTAATGACCATGCATCGTCCTGCTACCGTGGATCATCAGGAAGGTTTGAATAAGTTAATTGACATCATCGACTACATTACCAAAAGTTACGATCTTGTATTCCCGATACATCCCCGCACGCTTAGTAAAATTGAATTATTCGGGCTAAATGATCGCATAAAAAGCAATACCAGGCTACATCTTACCGAACCGATGGATTATTTTGCTTTCCAGAAACTTACTTCTGATTGCCGTTTTGTGATTACTGACAGCGGAGGAATACAGGAAGAAACCACCTTCAGAAGAATTCCTTGCTTAACTTTGCGGCCTAACACCGAACGCCCTTCTACAGTAACAATAGGCACCAATGAATTAGTACCCTTTGACATTAATACAGTTCAGCATAAAATAAATGAAATTATTAACGGCAGTTATAAAAAAGGTGATATTCCACCACTCTGGGACGGACATTCCACGGAGCGAATACTGGAAGTATGCACACAACTACTTTTACAAACACATTCAGCAACAGCTTAAGAAATGCTAGTTTACAGCTATACCGGAGGCGGAAAATCACCGGAAAATATTTTTTCAGACGAGAGTCCGATTCAATTCACAAAGGGGTTTTCGTTATTTTATAATGACTATTTTGGCAATGAAGTTAAGATACTTTATTCTGAAAAGTTTGATGCTTATATTCCAATCAGATATTTTAAACTGAAAGTATTTCACTTTGCACAAATATTACATGCTCCTATTTGCAATAATTTGGAACTGAAAGCAGATGCGCAGCAACATTTTTTTGAAGAGCTGGTTGCCTATCATCAGGAGCATCAGCTCTGCCAGCGATTTGTACAACCGCATCCATATGGGATATTAAAAGCAGTGCCATATGGTGCACAATCATGTCCTTTCGGCACCTATATAAATGAGTTAAGCATCATGACTGATGAAGAATTACTATTCAGTTTTGATCCGAAATACCGTAAGTCGGTGAACCATGCTGAAAAAAACGGGGCGACCATCAAATTTGGCAAAGATCAGTTTGATATTTTTTATGAATTATACCGTCAAACCACAGAGCGTGCAAGAATTCATTGCGACCCTGTTGCGTATTTTGAGGCATTGTACAAAAATCTGGGTGAAAAATATATAGAGATCGGTGTAATTTATGATCAGGATCAGGCCATTGGTGCCATTCTGTTAATTGCAACTAAATATGCAGCATTATGCACCCATGCAGGTTCCGGCGGAGAAAGCAAGCTTTATGGTGGAATGAAAATGTTGCATTACCAGATGATGTTGCGTCTAAAACATCGTGGTGTGCGGCTATATGATTTAGTTGGAGTACGAATTAACAGTAACAATGAATCACTGGAGGGTATTTTCCGTTTCAAAAAAGGATTTGGCGGCAAACTAAAGGAAGGTTATTTATGGAAAATGGATATTGCAAAAGTTCAAACGAGAGTATTTGACATGATGATGCGCATACGTTACCGGTCTAAATCATTCCGTGATATTATTGACGAAGAAACCAGTTAAACCATAACTAAAACCAAATATTTATGTTTTCAATTTCCGGGATTTTCTTCAGACTTACCAATAATAGTCTGGTAAATAATCTGATGATATTTTTACGACTTGATTCCTGGATGGTGGATCGTTTTGCACTTTATAAAAGGGTTGTTCCTGACTCTAATTTATCAGCACAGGAGATGGCCGGATTTTCCAGCAGAGATGATGTACAGGAAGCCATTGATAAAACACATAATGACGTACAAAAAGTAGCGACTGAACTGGTTAAGCCCGGAGGCAACATACTGGATATTGGTTGTGGTGCCGGGGCATATATGATTCATTTTGAAAAAGGCTATCGTGTAACCGGCATTGACCTTAATAAAGCAATGATTGAGAAGGGAAGAACCCTTGTGCCGGATGCGGAATTTATTTATGATGATTTTCTGAAGCATAAATTCAGCAATCATTTTGATTATATATATTCCATTAGTGTATTAGAATTTATTCCTCCGGGTCGTTTGGATGCTTTTTTTGCTAAAATTGCCTCCTTATTAAACGATTTGGGAATTCTGTTTCTGCATTATCCGCATGCTTTACAACAAAATGCATTGACATTTCCTGATTTATACTATATTGAATACGCCCCTATAAAAATTAGTACTGTTGCAAAGCGTTATTTTGATATTATCAGCCATAATCATGCATTTGATGACAGAATTATAAACGAATTTGACGAAAAGCCGTATAACCCCGGAATTCGTACCTTTAAAAACGGGTATTTATTAATTGCACGCAAAAAACAAACTAATTAATTTACATTGAAACAAGTAAGAAAATTACTTTTTACGTTTGACTATGAACTCTTTTTAGGGAAGAGAAGCGGCAATGTAAAGGAGTGCATGATAGAGCCGACAAATCAGCTATTGGATATTTTCCGAAAGCAGGAAGTGTCGGCAATATTTTTTGTTGATACTACGTATTTAATGCGACTGAAGGAACTTAGTAATCAGCATGCAGTGTGTAAGAGTGATTTTAATCAAGTTGCCAATCAGTTAAAGCAAATGATTCGTGAAGGGCATTACGTTTACCCGCACATACATCCTCACTGGCTTGATGCAATTTATCTGCCTGATATGAATCAATGGGAGCTTTTAAATGTGCAGCGTTACCGTTTTCATAAAATCTCTGATGCTGATAAGGAAACCGTTTTTAGCGGATCCATAAATATCCTTAAAGAAATTCTGCTGACTGAATTTCCGGATTATAAAGTGGACGGCTTCAGAGCCGGGGGCTGGTCATTACAACCCTTTTCTGATTTCAAGCCCTTTTTTATAAAATACGGTATACGTTACGATTTTAGTGTTTTGCCGGGAACCTATCAGTTTTCCAATGCGCAGCATTTCGATTTCACGCTGGCACCACAAAAGCCGGTATATCAATTTGAAGATGATGTTAATATAGAGAACCCAACAGGCTCCTTTATTGAATTGGTTAGTTCCATCTTACATGTTTCCGCAATGATCAACTTTATGCACAAGATGCATTTGCATTGGTTGCATAAAGTGGCACGGGATCATACTTACGGCAAAGGGCAAGGTCAGCAATCCATTGAAGACACCAGTCAAACACCCTCCAATCATGGTGGATCCTCAATACATAATACTCAGCATCAACCTGTTTCTATTGAAACAATGAGTATGGTTAAGATTATTCTTTACTCCAGATATCTTGATTCGCATACCTATATGCAGTTTGTGTCACACCCAAAAATGCTCAGTCTTCATAGTATGCGCACATTAAGCCGGTTTTTAATGAAGGCAAAACGAAAATATCAGGTAGAATTTGATTTTAAATCGTTCATAAATTCTGCTAAAGAACTGTACTGATAAACCAGCTATTAATAGCTTTGCAATCAAGTGAAATTAGCCGACGTAACTATATCCGTTGTTATCCCCTGTTATAATGTAGAGAATTACATTAAGGAAAATCTTGACTCTGTGTTTAGTCAGGACAAATTGCCATTAGAGGTAATCTGTGTTGATGATGGTTCTACGGATAGTACCATAAGCATTATTGAATCTTATCAGCAGCGTTTTCCGGGAGTTGTTACTTTATTAAAAAACGCTACTAACAAAGGTGCTCCCTATAGCCGGAACCTTGGTATGAAAAATTCAAGCGGAGAATATGTTCAGTTTCTGGATGCCGATGACATTATTTATAAAAATAAATTCTCACATCAAACTGCATTAATCGCCGGGGCTGATCCGCAACCTGATATACTGGTAGGTAGTTTTACCAAAATATATCTTGATGGCAGTGAGAAGGAATACATTAATAAGCCTATTGATAAATGGGTGGCATTGATTGGGAATAAAATCGGCGTTACCTCAGCCAATCTTTTTAAAAAAAGCAAGGTAGAAGAGGTAGGAGGCTGGAGTGAAAATTTAAAGAGCAGCCAGGAGTATGATTTAATGTTCCGAATGATGCAGCATAATGCCAGCGTTTTATTTGACATCTTAAAAGTGAATTATAACAGAGAACGTCCTTCAGGATCCATTACAAAATCAAATCCGAAAGAAAAATGGAAGCGATATATTAATCTGAGAGTTCAAATTTACGAATACCTGATATCAATCAATCAGATAACCCATGAGCGGGAAAATATTTTTTTATTAAATATGCTGTCTGCGGTTCGTATATTATATCGTTATAACAGGAAAGAAGCACTGAAGTTTTATGAAAAATATTTGCATGGAAAACCGCTGCCGACACCGGATCAGGAGCATAATTTAAACCGTGTTTATAAATTACTATACCGTTTATTTGGATTTGATGCTGCACAAAGGATTACACTTCTTATTAAAGGAGAAAAAGTGCATGAAACATAATTAAGAAACAACAGTATCAGGTTGCCTTTACTGCTTGGTTTATAAATTCCATCCTATTTTTATGAAAATAATTTATCTCACATATGGCGAACCCCCTTCCGGTGTTTATTCAGGTCAGGTATGTGATGTAGTAAATCATTTGAATAAAGAATTTAAGTCTGACGTACGGCTGGTTGCATTCATTTCATTACAAGAGTTTTCTGCCAATAGAAAAAAAGTACTCAGCGATTGTTCAGATGCAATAGTATTTCCAATGCTCCCAAGAGCAGTTTACTGGAGAATGAATATTTTATGGCTTTGGTTAATCTGTTTATTACTTCGCCCCAAAGCCATCATTGCCAGAAACGTAATAGCTGCGAATATGGCCTTACGGGTAAAGCCTCTGAGTACCGTAAAAAAAGTTTGCTTTGACGGCAGAGGTGCAATAGCTGCCGAATGGAAGGAATATGACGTCAGGGTTGCACCTCAATGGAAGAAAGAAATTGACCATCTCGAAAAAGATGCGGTATTAAAAAGTGATTGCAGAATAGCTGTCTCCGAGCATCTGGTAAAATACTGGAATAAAAATTACGGTTATGCAGATAGTAAACATGCGGTAATACCATGTACCATCAGCAGTAGCTTTATAGATGAAGAGACCGACGAAATACAAATCACTAAAAAGCGTGCTGAATCCGGATATACACAGGATGAAGTTCTTTTTGCTTATTCCGGTTCAACAGCAGGGTGGCAATCTTTTGCGCTTTTGAAAGATTTCCTGGATCCTTTATTACAATCATCAGCAAAAAACAAAGTGCTGTTTCTGGCCAAAAGTGAACCAAGCATTGAAAAATTAAAATCCGCCTATCCCGATCAGGTAAAGCAGCAATGGTTATCACACAATGAAGTTAAAGCTGTTTTAAACTCCTGCGACTATGGTGTGCTGATACGTGAAAATACGGTAACGAACCAGGTGGCCTCGCCTACTAAGTTTGCTGAATATCTGGCTTGTGGGTTACCGGTAATTATTTCTGATAATCTGGGAGATTACTCCATTTTTGTGGAAACTAACGGTTGTGGCGTGAAACTGAAGGAAAAACAGGAAAAAACAGGGTATCCCAAACCAACAAAAAATGAAAAACTACGTATGAAAGAGCTGGTGAGGAATCATTTCACCAAGCATGCCTGTAATATACAATACAGGCAAATTCTTAACTGGTTATCTGTATAAACTAATTTTATAACATACACATGAGTAAAATAATTGTAACAGGAGGCGCCGGCTTTATCGGTTGCGCTGTGATAAGCAAACTTCAGAAAGAAGGAAATGAAATATTTGTAATTGACAATCTATCGTTCGGAAAACGGGAGTTTATCAATGTACCGGACGATCATTTTTTCAAAACAGATATTCTTGACAGAAAAGCGATTTTCTCCATATTCGAAACTGTTCGTCCTGATATTGTAGTTCATCTGGCGGCTATTCATTTTATTCCTTATTGCAATCAGCATCCTTTTGAATCCAGCAATATAAATATTAACGGCACCATTAATATTTTAGATGCAATAAAAAAATATCCGGTAAAACAGTACTTTTTTGCATCAACCGCTGCTGTTTATCCGATTTATGATGAGGCAGTAAGTGAGACCCATGAAGTTGGGCCAATGGATATTTATGGTCTGAGTAAGCTTACCGGAGAGCATTTATGCAATGAGTTTCATCTTCAGACAAATATTCCTGTTATCATTTGTCGTTTCTTCAATGCTTTCGGACCCAATGAAACTAATCCGCATTTAATTCCGGAAATACAACAACAGGTAAATACAGGACTTCGTGTAATTCAGTTAGGAAACCTTACTCCGAAACGCGATTTCATTCATACTAGCGATATGGCTAATGCTGTGCATGTGTTGCTGAGCAAAATACAGGAAGGAATTCATATATATAATCTGGGGCGTGGCATTGAGTATGCGGTTACGGAGATTGTAGAATCATTTTCCCGTCAGATAGGTGAAGAGATAAAAATTGAAGTAGACCCTGCACGCGTGCGTAAAGTGGAGCGTATGCATTTACTTGCTGATGTTACGAAGTTGAAAAAACTGGGATGGGAGCCATTAGTGGACATCGACGGGGGGATAAAAACGCTGGTAACTCAA